>NZ_BAAHAF010000009.1:0-26492 GCF_054777815.1 Angustibacter speluncae
CGCGGTCCGGCGGCGGCGGCGCGCCTCGCGGGCGATCGCGCCGGGGTCGACCGGACGGCGGGGCGCGAGGGCGGCGCCGCGCAGGTCGAGGGCGTCGTCGTCCACGGTCTGGGGGTCGTGCGAGGACGGACGGGTCACCGTGGGCTCCTCGTCGAGGGGGACAGGTCGTAGGCGGTGCGCAGCGACCGGAGCGCGCGCTTGGCGTGGCCGCGCACCGAGTCCTGCGACAGGCCGAGCACCTCGGCCGTCTCGGCGACGGTGAGCCGCAGGTAGTACCTGGCCACGACCACGGCGCGCTGGGCGTCGGGCAGGTCGTGCACGAGCAGCCGCAGGGCCGCGTCCTCGGCGTCGTCGGCGGCGGGGGCGGGGTCGACCAGGCGCGGGGCGGCGCGCCGCCGCACCAGCCGCCGCCGCATCGCCGAGCGGGCGAGGTTGACGGCGCACCGGTAGGTCCAGCCGCCGGGGGAGTCGAGCCGCGACACCGTGCGCCAGCGGCGGCAGGCCCGCACGAGCGCCTCCTGGGCGAGGTCCTCGGCCTCCTGCGGGTCGCGCAGGTACAGGCTCAGGGCGCCCACCAGGCGCGGGTACTCCGCGCGGCAGAAGCCGTCGAAGTCCGTCCCTGCGGCGACCGGTCCCGGCACGCGCACCACCCTCCTTCCACCCCTGCGCACGCGCAACGCCCGGCGGACGTGTCACGCCCGCCGGGCTCAGGGGCGCAGCAGCCGGACGAGGTCGAGCGCGGCGGGGGCGAGCGCCTGCTGGCGCGCCGCCCACGCGGGGTCGGGCGACAGCGTCCCCGCGACCAGCAGCGCCGTGGCCGCGCAGGTCAGCCGCAGCACCTCCTCGGCCGGCACCCCCGAGGCCGCCAGCACCTCGGCGCGGTCGTCGGCCGGGCCGGGCAGGTGCGCGCACAGGTACGCGAGGTCCCAGCCCGGGGGACCCGCGCACAGGTGCTCGAGGTCGATGAGGCGCAGCCGGCCCTCGTCGTCGAGCAGCCAGTTGCCGGGGTGCGGGTCGGCGTGCGTGGCCACCAGCTCCTCGGCGGGCGTGGTCGAGGCGCTCACCGACCAGTAGGCCTCCAGCAGCGCCTGCGCCAGCCCGGGATCGTCCGGCAGGGCCGTCCGCACGCGGTCGGCCAGGTGCGGCCGCGGCTTGGCGACGTCGGTGGCGGGCAGCGCCCGCAGCCCGGCGGCCGGGACCTCGGCGAGGTCGGCGAGCACGCGCGCCGCGGCGGCGAGCACCCCGGCGTCCCAGGCCGAGGCCGGCCCGCCGGCGACGGTCTGCATGACCAGGGCCGGGACGCCCGGGTCGGCCGCCACCGAGGCGGCGACCTGGTCGAAGCGGTGGGCGCGCAGGTGGGCCAGTGCCTCCGCCTCGCGCTGCACGGCGTGGCCGGCGCGCGAGTCGGGCCCGTGGTCGGTCCACTTCACGACGACGTCGTGGTCGCCCTCGAGGACGACCCGCGCCACCCGCATGCCCGAGAATCCTCCGCTCAGCGCCACGACGTCGACCGGCGCGCCCACCGTCACCGTGACGAGGGCGCGCACCGCGTCGGGCAGCGCGGGCGTGGCCATGGGCCGACACCCTGCCAGCGGCGGGGGCCCGCGCGCGCGGCGGGTCAGCCGATGCCGCTGGTGACGATCCTGGTCAGCACGGCGGCCAGGGCCAGCACGCCGATGAGGAGCGCGAGGCCGATCTGGGTCTGGCGCGTCTGCTCGTCCTTCATGTGTTCCCCGTTCGTGAGAATTACTGTGAACGCCAGTTACTGCTACTATCGTTCACATGAACCGGGGCGCTGTCAAACGGGACGGGCGGGCCGCGCGCTGGGCCGACCACCGCGAGACCCGCCGGGCCGAGCTCGTCGCCGCGGCGCTGCAGGCGGCCCGGCGGTTCGGCGCCGACTGCGGGCTGGCCGAGATCGCTGCCGAGGCCGGTGTCACCAAGCCGGTGCTCTACCGGCACTTCGACGACAAGGACGACCTGCTGCGCGCCGTGCTGGCGGCGATCGCCTCCGAGGTCTTCCTGCCCGCGATGGCCGAGGGGCTCGACCCCGCCGAGCCCGACGAGCGCGCGCTGGTCGAGGGGGCGATCGGCACCTACGTCGACCTGCTCAGCAGCGAGCGTCCGCTGTACGACTTCGCCCGGGCGCACTCGGCGGTGGCGGGGGGCGACTTCGTCGGGAGCATGGAGGACGCCCTGGCGCAGGCCCTGGTCGCGCTCGGGCGGTTCCGCGGCGGCGGCTCGGCGCTGGCCGGGGAGGGCGCCGGCCCGCTCACCGCCGCCTACGCGGTGGTCGGTGCCGTGCAGCTGGCGGTGCACCGGTGGCTGGTGGCCCGGGACCTGCCGGCCGAGGAGCTGGTGCGCACGCTGTCGGACGTGGTCTGGCACGGGCTCGCCCCGCGCGAGCCCTGACGCGACGGGCCTGCGTCCCCGGACGCACCACGGGCCCCGGACGCAGTGCGTCCGGGGCCCGTGGGCCGTTCGCGGTGGGTCAGAACCAGTGCTTGCGTCCGCCGATGGCGCGACCGGTGGCACCCAGGATCGCGAGCACGGCGCCCACGACGAGCAGGATGACGCCGATGGTGACAAGGATGCTGATGTTGGTGAAGAAGCCGATCAGCAGCAGGATCAGTCCGAGGACGATCAAGGGTTCCTCCGTACGGTTCAGCGTTCCCGAGTGGTCCCCGCACCCTCGGTTGGGCGGGACACACTGTGCACGCACTCCGGCGGGTCCGCACGTCGAAGCGCTCGCGGCGTGCCCGTCGGGCATGATGCGCGGGTGGCAGCGGCGGCGAAGGACCCCACGACGGCCCCGGACGTCCCGCCGCACGTGCGGTTCGGCAACCGGTTGATGGAGCTGGCCGAGACCGTCGTCTACGTCGGCATCGCCGCGCTGCTCGTCGTCATCGCCGTGGTCGTCATCGGCCGCACCGCCGCCGACGTCCCGGCCCTGTTCTCCGGGGGTTTCGACGGCACGCAGGCCACCGCGCTCGAGCTGCTCGACTCGCTGCTGCTCGTCTTCATCGTGGTCGAGCTGCTGTACGCCGTGCGGGCCACCATCGCCGAGCGGCAGCTGGTCGCCGAGCCGTTCCTGCTGGTCGGCGTGATCGCGTCCATCAAGGAGATCGTCGTCGTCTCGGTCAAGGCCGCCGACCTGATCGGGAAGCCGGAGTTCACCGACGCCGTCTGGCAGATCGGCGTGCTGGGCGTGCTGGTGCTGGCCCTCGGCGTCACCGCGTGGCTGCTGAGGCTCAAGGAGCGCGAGCCCGACGAGACCGACGACGACGACCCGGTCGGGGTGCCGCGCCCCGAGCGGTCGCCCGCGTGAGCCTGCTCCGCAGCAGCCGCGCCGACCTCGGCCTCGCGGCCACGGTGATGGCCTGGATCGGCCTGGTGCTGTGGTGCGACCGCAGCGGGCCGCTCGTCGAGCAGCTCGTCCTCGGTGCGTTCACCTGGGGCGTGCTGGTGCTGGCGCTGCGGCGCGAGAGCGCGCTCGTCCGCACCCAGACCCTGGTGGTGGTCGCGCTCGCGACGGTCGTCGAGGTGACGTTCTCGCCCCTGCTCGAGGCGTACGTGTACCGGCTCGAGAACGTGCCGATGTACGTCCCGCCCGGCCACGGGCTGGTCTACCTCGCCGCCCTCGCGCTCGGCCGCACCGCGCTGTTCGAGCGGTTCCGCCGGCCGCTCGTCGCGACGACCGTCGTGGTCGGCGGGGCGTGGGCCCTGCACGGGCTGCTGCTGTCCGAGCGCCCCGACGCGCTCGGCGCGTTCTGGTTCGTCTGCCTGCTCGGGTTCCTGCGCTGGGGACGCTCGCAGCTGCTGTACGTCGGTGCGTTCGTGGTGGTCTCGTGGCTCGAGCTGCTCGGCACCGCCTGGGGCACGTGGACGTGGGCCGAGCGCGACCCCGTGCTCGGCGTGGTGAGCCAGGGCAACCCGCCGTCCGGCGCGGCCGGTGGCTACGGCTGGTTCGACCTCTACGCGCTGCTGCTCGCGCCCTGGCTGCTGTCGCGGGCCAGGGCCGCCAGGACGGTGGTGTGCAGGTGGCCGTTGGTGGCCACCGCGTTCCCGCCGAAGGGGCCGTCCTCGCCGCCCAGCGAGGTGAACCGCCCGCCCGCCTCGGTGACGATCGGCACCAGCGCGGCCATGTCGTGCAGCGCGAGCTCGGGCTCGCAGGCGACGTCGACCGCGCCCTCGGCCACGAGCGCGTACGAGAAGAAGTCGCCGTAGGCGCGGGTGCGCCAGCACGAGCGGCCCAGGTCGAGGAACGCGTCGAGCAGGCCCCGCTCCTCCCAGCCGTGCAGGCTCGAGTACGACAGCGACGCGTCGGCCAGGTCGGTGACCGACGACACCTGCAGCCGGGTCGCCGACGACAGCGAGCGACCGGTCCACGCGCCCGACCCGACAGCCGCCCACCAGCGCCGGTTCAGCGCCGGCGCCGACACCACGCCGACCACCGGGCGGTCGCGGTCGAGCAGCGCCACCAGGGTCGCCCACACCGGCACGCCGCGGACGAAGTTCTTCGTGCCGTCGATGGGGTCGACCACCCAGACCCGCTGGCCGTGACCGGTCGTGCCGCCCTCCTCGCCCTGCACGGCGTCGCGCGGGCGGGTGCGGCGCAGCTGCGAGCGCACCAGCTCCTCGGCGTCGCGGTCGGCGTCCGACACGGGGGTGAGGTCGGGCTTGGTCTCGACCCGCAGGTCGAGCGCCTTGAACCGCGACATGGTGAGCGCGTCGACCTGGTCGCAGACGACGTGCGCGAGCCGCAGGTCGTCGTCGTACGACTCGGCGCGGCGGCTGGTCTCGGTCACGCCAGGACCGTACCGGGGCCCGGGCACCCCGCCCCGCATCTCGCACGACACCCCGCGCCCGCCGCGCGATGATGGCCCGGTGGAACGGATGCCCCTGCACCTGGCCCTCGAGGACCGCGAGAAGGTCCTGGCCGTCTACCTCGACGACGACGGCTCGATCCGGCAGATCCCGCGCAAGCACCGCAAGAAGCTGGTGCTGCTCGACCACGTCAGCCGCGTGTTCGAGCCCGGCGCGCGGTACGAGGAGAGCGAGGTCAACGCGCTCTGCCGCTCGTTCCACGACGACGTCGCCCTGCTGCGCCGCCTGCTCGTCGACGAGGCGTTCCTGGCCCGCGAGGCCGGCGTCTACTGGCGCATCGGCGGCACCGTCGAGTGACTGCCCGTCTCGCCAGCTCGTTTCGATAGTTCAGTGCCGGAAGTGACACCGGAGTGGGGGAGCGACACGCGTGCCGTGCCAGGAAGCATCGTCCGGTGGACTCGGCGGGGGCGCACAGGCGGCTCCCAGGTCGCCTTGAGGTGTTCTTGAGACTTCACACGGGATGATCCCGGCATGGACGACCTCTTCGGCTCGATCGCCGGCCTCCCGCTGCACCCGCTCGTCGTCCACGGCGTGGTGGTGCTGCTGCCGCTGATGGCGGTGCTGACGGTCGTGGTGGCGGTGCTCGGACGGCTGCAGCGGGCGGCCTGGTGGGTCGTCGCCGGCAACGCCGTCGTCACGCTGATGGCGCTGGTGGCCAAGGAGAGCGGCGAGCGGCTCGAGGCGGCGCTGCCGCCGGGCAACGAGGCGATCAAGCGGCACACCGAGCTCGGCGACGTGCTGCCGCTGTTCGCCCTCGGCCTGCTGGTGGCCTCGGTGCTCGCGGCGCTGCTGCGCTCGAACGCGCGGCTGCGCTGGGTGGGTGCCGCGCTGGTGCTCGTGGCGGGCGTGGCGGCGGTCGTGTGGACGGTGCTCACCGGCCACAGCGGGTCCGAGGCGGTCTGGGGCGGGTTCGAGGTCTAGTCCGGCACCGCGTACGGCCTGGTGCCCACGACGGCCGCCACCGGCACCGGCCCGTACACGTGGGGGAACGGGTCGGGCGCTCCTGGCACGTCCTCCCACCGCACGGGCGAGCCGGCCGCCTCGAGCGCGGCGACGTCGAGCTCGAGCAGCAGCAGCGGCTCGCCGGCGTCCGCGTAGAAGGCGCGCGCCACGCCGTCGACCTGGTGCGGCTCGCTGGTGTGGACGAATCCCACCTGCTCGAGGGTCAGGCCCCGCGTCGACACCTCGTACCGGCCGACCTGCTGCGCCTGCTCCCAGTCGGACGCCAGCGCGAGGTGCAGGACGGTCGCGGGCCTGGACGTGGGCGGTGTCACCACTGCACACCACCTGCCAGCAGCGCGGTCTCGGCCTGGAACCGCTGGTCGGTCGACAGCGGCCCGCGGGCGGTCTGCGCAGCGGGGTGTTCGACGCCGGCGACCCGGCAGGTGCGCAGCAGCACGTCGTCGTAGGCGCCCTCGCTGGCGCGGACGCGCTCGAACTTGCCCGGCTGGTCGCAGGCGTGTGCGCGCTGGACGGTGCGCGAGAGCCGTTGCAGCTCCAGCGTGCAGATGAGCAGCTCGACCTCCTCGTCCACGCGGACGGGCTCGGGCACCCGGACCCCGACGGCCCGGCCGAGGGCGGTGAGGAAGCGGCGGGTGCGGGTCCACGGCCGGCGGCGCAGGGCGCGCAGGCACCTGCCGGCGACCCCCGTCGCGAGCGCCAGCGACACGCAGAAGACCAGCAGCACGAGCATCAGAACCGTCCCTCCTCTCCAGTGTGCCCGCCGGAGGCCGTCCGCGGTACCGGACTACGTTGGGTGCCCGTGAGCACCCCCATCCGGTCCGGCACGGTCCTGCCCGCGCGCCGCGAGGACGTCGAGCTGCACACCGCGGACGGGCTCACCCTGGTCGGCGAGCTCGCGCTCCCGCTCGACCGCGACCCGGTGGCGACCCTGGTGACGCTGCACCCCCTGCCCACGCACGGCGGGTTCATGGACTCGCACGTGTTCCGCAAGGCCTCGTGGCGGCTGCCGGCGCTCGCGGACGTCGCGGTGCTGCGCTTCAACCTGCGGGGCGTGTCGAGCCCGCGCGGCACCAGCGAGGGCGCCTTCGACTCCGGCGACGCCGAGCGGTACGACGTGGCCGCGGCGATCGAGCTGGCCGAGTTCCGCGACCTGCCGAACCGGTGGCTGGTGGGCTGGTCGTTCGGCACCGACCTGGCGCTCATGCACGGCAACGACCCCTCGGTCGAGGGCGCGATCCTGCTGTCGCCCCCGCTGCGGTTCTCGGCGCCGCAGCACCTGCAGGCGTGGGCCGCGTCCGGCCACCCCGTGCTCGCGCTCGTCCCCGAGCTCGACGACTACCTGCGCCCGGACGAGGCGCGGGAGCGGTTCGCGGCGATCCCGCAGGCGCGGGTGGTGGGCGTCGACGGGGCCAAGCACCTGTGGGTGGGGGAGTCGGCGGTGCGGCGGGTGCTCGACGAGGTCGTCGCCCAGGTCGCGCCGGACGTGCCGCTGCCGCTGCCGACCACCTGGGACGGCGAGTTCGAGACCCACGACGACCTGCACCCGCGGCAGGGCTGACCGGGTCCTAGCCCCAACCGGCCGGGGAGGACGGCTCCACGGCCTCGGCCACCCAGGCGCTGAACACCGGCAGCCCCCACCACCGCTGGTCGGTGGCGACGGCGACCGCCGCGAACGGCCGGTCGAAGCGCAGGGTCGCGATGCGGCGCGGGACGTCGTGCTCCGGCACCAGCGCGCCGCGCGCCAGGAAGCCCACGGCGGTGACCGCGGCTGCCTCGAAGCCCGCCGTGTCGAAGCCGGCGACCGCGCTCTGGGCGGCGTGGACCTCGATCGGGTGGAAGCGCGACGGGACGAGATCGGCCATCGTGGGTGCGAGACCGGCGAAGCCGCAGGTGATCTCGTCGGCGAGGTTGAGTCGCGTCGACGCCTTCCACGCCGGCAGCACCGCGTCGACCTGCTCCGGCCGGGCGTCGGGGGAGTGCGCGTGCGCGCGCGCGTCGCGCAGCGTCCAGGCGTGGCCGTCGCCGGGCAGGTCCCACAGCGAGACGGTGCGGAGGGTGCCGGTGGCCGCGTCGGGGGCGAGCTCGAGGGCCGCTCGCAGCACGTCCTGCGGCGCGGCGCCGCGCTCGTCGACGACCGACACGACCGCGAGGCCGGGTGCCGTCGCGACGTGCACACCGACCAGGCGTCCCTCGTGCCGGACGACGCCTCCGGGCGCCGACGTCGCCGACAAGGCGCGCCGCACCGCCCAGTCGGAGGCGGGGCCGAGGGCCTCGGCGCCGACGGGGTCGAACGGGGCGTCCCACTGCACGCGCGTGGCGAGGGCGGTGGCGAGGAGCAGGAAGGTGTCGGGGTCGAGGTCGAGGGGGAACCGCTCGACCAGGCCGTCGGTGCTGCGCGAGGCCCAGCCGTCCAGGACCTCCTGGGACGGCAGCGGACCCGTCGGCACGGTGGCCGGCAGGGCGGCGGTCCAGCGGTCGACGGCGTCCGCGCCGGGCAGCGGCTGGGCCCAGGCCGCGGCGGCGACCCGCACCGCCGGTGGCGGGGACGCGAGCAGGCGCAGGGCGTGCTCGCGCGAGGCGACCGGGTCGGCACCGAGCGCGTCGGCGAACCCGTCGGCGTCGACGGCACCCGGCAGGTCGGCCAGCACCGCGAGCAGCAGCCAGGCACCGAGCGGGGAGGCGACGTGGTGCGCCGGGCCCTCGCGCAGCGCGTGGGCGTGCAGCCGCCCCGCGTACCCCTGCACGGCCGCCAGCAGGTCGGGTGCGACCACTACAACCTGTCCTGGCGCGGCATCACGACCTCCTGCACGACGAGCAGGATGCCCGCCGCGAGCGGGATCGCGATGAGGGCGCCGAGGGCGCCCAGCAGGCCGGCGCCGACGAGCGCGGCCACGATGGCGACGCCGCCGGGCACCGACACGGTGCGCGCCATCACCTTCGGTGCGATCACGTAGTTCTCGACCTGCTGATACACGACGTAGTAGACGAGCACGATGATCGCGGTGGGCAGCGAGACGAACAGCGCGACGGCCGTCACCAGCACCGCGCCGATGGTGGCGCCGACGAGGGGGATGAGCCCGAACACCCCGACGACGATGGCCAGCACGGCGGGGTAGGGGATGTCGAGCAGCAGCATCATCACGTACGAGCAGATGCCGTTCAGGGTGGCGATCGCGATCTGCCCCATCACGTAGCCGCCGATGCGCTTGCTGATCTCGTCACCGAGCAGCTGCACCCGGTGCCGCCGCGTGGCAGGCACCAGCCGGTACGCGGTGCTGCGCAGGGTGCGCATCGACGCGAGGAAGTAGAGGGTCAGGATCAGCACGGTCAGGGTGCTGAACACCCCTCCCAGCAGGGCCTGCCCGGCACCGAGCACGCCGCCGAAGACGGCGGCGAACGTCTCGCCGTTGCCGAGCCGCTGCTGCAGCTCCTCGGTGACCCGGCCGACGATGTCGTACCGCTGGTCGAGGTCGACGAACCAGGGGGCGCGCTGCACGTCGGCGACGTAGCCGGGCAGCTGCCGCACCAGCTCCGAGCCCTGGTCGACGATGATCGGCACGACCATGAACCCGAAGCCGACGAAGACGGCGATGACGAAGAGGAACACCACCGCGATCGCCCAGCCGCGGCGCAGCCCGTGCCGCACGAGCCACTCCACGACCGGCTCGAGCCCGAGCGCGAGGAACAGGGCGACGACGAGCAGCGTGATGGTGCCGGACACCCGGTCGAGCGCCTGCACCAGGCCGATGGCCATCAGCACGCCGACCGCGCCGACGAACCCGACGTAGAAGGGGTGGGCGCGGTCGAAGTCGCGCCCGGGACGGCCGAACCGCCCCGGGTGGGCGGGCAGGGGCGCGGCCGTCGGGTCGTGCTCGGGCGCGGGGTCGCCCTTCGGCGTCGCGCCGGCGGGGGCGTGGCCCAGCGCCTCGGCGACCGGGGGCGGGACCGTGCTGACCGTGCTCCCACCCGCCGTGGCGGTGTCGGCGCGCGCGGCAGCCCGCTCCGCCAGCATCTCGTCGAGCGTCTGGAAGCCGCCGTGGCTGCGGCCGAGCTCGCGGCGGCGCACCAGCGCCTCGCGGACGCCGCGCCGCCCCTCCGACGAGCCGACGGCGGTGCGCAGCCGGGCGAGCAACCCCGGTCGTGGCGGGAAGGACGGTGGTGCGGTGCCTGCGGCCGTCCCCTGCTGCTCGTCGTCGGCCATCCGCCCCATCCGATCGCGCCCTCGACCCCCGAGGTGCCTGGAGCACCCAGCCTAGGGTCACACGTCGCGGAAGCGGTTGATCTCCGTCTCGTAACGGGCGCGGGTCTCGGGGTCGGTGACGCCGAGGCCGGCCTCGGGCGCGAGCGCGAGGACGCCGACCTTGCCCTGGTGCACGTTGCGGTGCACGTCGTGCGCGGCCTGGCCGACCTCGTCGAGGGCGTAGGTGCGCGACAGCGTCGGGTGGATGATGCCGCGGGCGATCAGGTCGTTGGCCTCCCACGCCTCCCGGTAGTTCGCGAAGTGCGAGCCGACGATGCGCTTGAGGTTCATCCAGAGGTAGCGGTTGTCGTACTCGTGCACGAAGCCGGACGTCGACGCGCAGGTGACGATGGTGCCGCCCTTGCGCGCGGCGAACACGCTGGCGCCGAACGTCTCCCGGCCCGGGTGCTCGAACACGATGTCGACGTCGTGACCGCCGGTCAGCTCGCGCACGCGCTGGCCGAAGCGGCGCCACTCCTTGGGGTCCTGCTGGGTGTCCTCGTCGTTCCAGAACCGGTAGCCCTCGGCCTTGCGGTCGATGATGAGCTCGGCGCCCATCGCGCGGCAGATCTCCGCCTTCTCCGGGCTGGACACCACGCACACGGGGGTGGCGCCGGCGGCCAGGGCCATCTGCGTCGCGTACGAGCCGAGACCGCCCGAGGCACCCCAGATCAGCACGCGGTCACCGAGCTTCAGCCCCGCGCCGTTGCGCGAGATGAGCTGGCGGTAGGCCGTGGAGTTGACCAGGCCGGGGGAGGCGGCCTCCTCCCAGGTGAGGTGCGCCGGCTTCGGCATCAGCTGGTTGGTCTTCACCAGCGCGAGGTGGGCCAGGCCGCCGAAGTTGGTCTCGAAGCCCCAGATGCGCTGCTCGGGGTCGAGCATCGTGTCGGCGTGGCCGTCCGGCTTCTCCAGCTCGACGGAGAGGCAGTGCGCGACCACCTGGTCTCCGGGCTTCCAGGCGTGCACGCCGGCCCCGGTGCGCAGCACGACGCCGGCGAGGTCGGAGCCGACCACGTGGTACGGCAGGTCGTGGCGGGCGGCCAGCGGCGAGGTGCGGCCGTACCGCTTCAGGAACCCGAACGTCGAGACCGGCTCGAAGATCGACGTCCACACGGTGTTGTAGTTGATCGCGCTGGCCATCACGGCGACGAGCGCCTCGCCGGGGCCGAGCTCGGGGGTCGCGACGTCCTCGACGTGCAGCGACCTGCGGGGGTCCTTGTCGCGGCTCTCGAGCCCCTCGAACATCCCCACCTCGTCCTCGTGGACGGTGACGGCGCGGTAGTGGTCGGGGAGGTCGAGGCCGCCGACGGACTCGAGGTCGCCGGCGAGGATGGCGTCGCGGATCTGGTCCATGCCGCCGGAGGTTACTGACGAGTCGGGGTCAGTGGCCGTCGTTGTGATCGACGCCACCGGCGGCGGGCTCGACCAGCTCGACCAGCACCCCGCCGGCGTCCTTCGGGTGCACGAAGTTGACTCTGCTGCCTGCGGTCCCACGACGCGGCGCGTCGTAGAGCAGGCGCAGGCCGCGCTCGCGCAGCGTCGCCGAGACCGCGTCCACGTCGTCGACGCGGTAGGCGACCTGCTGCACGCCGGGCCCGCTGCGGTCGAGGAACCTCGCGATCGTCGACGCCGGCGACAGCGGCGCGAGCAGCTGCACGGCGGCGTCCCCGACGCCCATCATCGCCTCGCGCACGCCCTGCTCCTCGTTGACCTCCTCGTGCAGCAGCGCCATGCCGAAGGTGTCGCGGTAGAACGCGATCGCGGTGTCGAGGTCGGGCACGGCCACGCCCACGTGGTCGATCTGGCGGAAGAGCGGTTCGGTCATGCCGCGAGGGTAGGCGCGGAGCACACCCGCGTGCCCCGTGACCTGGCTCACCGCACCGGGTGGGCCGGGGTCCCCGCGGGTAGGCTCGCAGGAGGCCCGAAGCCGTCCCCGCAGGAGGAACCCGTGTCCAGCCGCACGTCCGTCATCGTCGCCGGAGCCCGCACCCCGATGGGGCGGATGCTGGGCTCGCTCAAGGACTTCTCCGCCTCCGACCTCGGTGGTGTCGCCATCCGGGGCGCGCTCGAGAAGGCCGGCGTGGCGCCCGAGCAGGTCGAGTACGTGATCCTCGGGCAGGTGCTGCCCGCCGGCGGGGGGCAGGCGCCCTACCGCCAGGCGGCGGCCGCCGCCGGCATCCCGATGAGCGTGCCGTCGCTGGGCATCAACAAGGTCTGCCTGTCCGGCATCGACGCGATCGCGCTGGCCGACCAGCTGATCCGCGCCGGCGAGTTCGACGTCGTCGTCGCGGGCGGCATGGAGTCGATGACGCAGGCGCCGCACCTGCTCGAGAAGAGCCGCTCCGGCTACAAGTACGGCGACGTCGCGGTGCGCGACCACATGGCCCACGACGGCCTCTGGGACGCCTTCACCGACCAGCCGATGGGCGGGCTCACCGAGCAGGCGAACACCGGCGACCTCGCGTTCACCCGCGAGGAGCAGGACGAGTTCGCCGCGCGCAGCCACCAGCTCGCGGCGAAGGCCTGGAAGGACGGGCTGTTCGACGACGAGGTCGTGCCCGTCTCGATCCCCCAGCGCAAGGGCGACCCGCTGGAGTTCAAGGACGACGAGGGCATCCGCGCCGACACGACCGCCGAGTCGCTGTCGCGGCTGCGGCCCGCGTTCAGCAAGGACGGCACGATCACGGCCGGCTCGGCGTCCCAGATCTCCGACGGCGCATGCGCGGTCGTGGTGATGAGCCGCGAGAAGGCCGAGGAGCTCGGGCTGTCGTGGATCGCCGAGATCGGCGCGCACGGCGTGGTCGCCGGGCCCGACTCCACGCTGCAGAGCCAGCCCGCCCGGGCGATCGTGCGCGCCTGCGAGAAGGAGGGCATCACGCCCGCCGACCTCGACCTGGTCGAGATCAACGAGGCGTTCGCGGCGGTCGGCCTCGCGTCGACCAAGGAGCTCGGCGTCGACGCCGACAGGGTGAATGTCAACGGCGGCGCGATCGCGCTCGGCCACCCGATCGGCATGAGCGGCGCCCGCATCGTCCTGCACCTCGCGCTCGAGCTCGGGCGTCGCGGCGGCGGCGTCGGCGCGGCCGCGCTCTGCGGCGGCGGCGGTCAGGGCGACGCGCTGCTGCTCCGCGTCCCCGCCGCCCAGGCCTGAGCCGGAACCCGTTGCCGGGCAACGGGATCGATCTCGACGCCCTCCTCGCGCAGGCGCGCGAGGGGTCGGCGCGCGCGGTCGCGCGGCTGGTCTCGCTCGTCGAGGACGACGCCCCGCAGCTGCCCGAGCTGATGGCCGCCCTCGCACCGCACGCCGGACGCGCGTGGGTCGTGGGGATCACCGGGTCGCCGGGCGTGGGCAAGTCGACCACGACGTCGGCCCTGGTCACCGTGCTCCGCGCGCGGGGCGAGCGGGTCGGGGTGCTCGCGGTCGATCCGTCGTCGCCGTTCTCCGGCGGCGCGCTGCTCGGCGACCGGGTGCGGATGGGCGACCACGCCCTCGACCCGGGCGTCTACATCCGGTCGATGGCCACCCGCGGCCACCTCGGCGGGCTGGCGCGCGCGACGCCGCAGGCGCTGCGGGTGCTGGACGCCGCCGGCTGCGACGTCGTGCTGGTCGAGACCGTCGGCGTCGGGCAGAGCGAGGTGGCCGTCGCCGGGTCGGCCGACACCACGCTCGTGCTGCTCGCGCCGGGCATGGGCGACGGCGTCCAGGCGGCGAAAGCCGGTGTGCTGGAGGTCGCCGACGTCCTCGGCGTGAACAAGGCCGACCGCGACGGCGCCCGGGCCACCGTGAACGACCTGCGGGGGATGGTCTCGCTCGCGGAGCGCCGCGACGCGGGCGACTGGCGGGCGCCGGTCGTGAGCCTCGTCGCCTCGCGCGGCGAGGGGGTCGAGGAGCTGCTCGAGGCGCTCGAGAAGCACCGCGACTGGGCGGCGGCGTCGGGCGAGGCCGACCGGCGGCGACGCGCGCGGGTGGCCGCCGAGGTCGAGGAGATCGTCCTGGCCGAGCTGCGGTCGCGGGTGGAGGGTCCGGACGGGACGGGGCTGGACGCCGTGGCCGCCGAGGTGGTGGCCGGGCGGACCGACCCGTACGCCGCCGCGCGCCGGGTGCTCGACGGGCTCGGCTGACCGATTCGCACAACGCCGGTGGCGCGACACAACCGTCCGGACGGTTGTGCGACGACGATCGTGCTGTGCGAGCGGGAGGGCCTGCTCGGGTCAGCCGCCGAAGGGGGCGCGCAGGGGGAGGTCGCGGTCGACCTGCACCACCTGGGCGGCACGGCCGGTGACCGCGTTCACCACCACCGGCGCCACGTGGTTGACCGTCGTCGAGGCGAGGGAGTCGCCGGCGTTGAGCACCAGCAGCACCAGGGCGTCCTCGGGCTCGCGCAGCTCGAGGTCGCCGGCGACGTCGTCGTCGACCTCGGCCTCGTACCCGGGCGCGCACACCCAGGGGGCGGCCAGCAGCAGGCGCACGTCGGGGTCCTCGAGGCTGCGCAGCGCGAACAGGCCGCCGACCTCGTCGAGGCGCACGAGCGCGAACCGGTGCAGCCCGGCCAGGCCGGGGAGCCCGGCCGAGAAGGTCAGCTCCGGCAGGTCGGTGCCCGTCCTGGTCGCGGTCATCACGCTCATCGTAGGTCCGTTCCTCGTGCGGTCCGGGGGGACGCGCTGGTGCCGTCGGGGCGGGTCGCGCCGGTGGGCGCGGTCACCGCAGGAAGTCCATCAGGGTGGGCTGGATGACCTTGGCCGTCGCGGCGAGCGAGGCCTGGTAGGCCACCTGCTGGGTCTGCAGCTCCAGCACGGTCTTCGGCAGGTCGATCTCCTCGACCTGGGCCAGCTGCGAGGTGCTCGCCAGGCTCGCGTCCTTGATGCCCTGCGCGGCGCGCTCGATCCGGGCGTAGCGCGCGCCGGTGTCGGCGACCGCGCCGGTGAAGCGCGCGAACGCGGCGTCGAGGTCGGCCAGGTGCGCGTTCAGCTGCGTCGGGTCGGCCACGACGTCGGTGGCGATCCGGTCGAGGATCGACAGCACCGAGGTCGCCGCGTCCGCGCCGAAGACCTGGGCGCCGGAGGTGTCGACGCGCACCGTGGTGGCGGCGTCGACCCGGCGCTGCAGCGTGCCGCTGTCGCCCTGGTAGGTCCCGTCCGCGGCGAAGGCGGTCGGCGACGCGGTGGTGCCGCCGAACACGGGCCGGCCGAGGTAGGTCGAGTTGGCGACGGCCAGCAGGTCGTCGCGCAGCCCCTTCACCTCGACCGCGATCGCCTGACGCGCCTCGACCGACATGGCACCGGTGTTCATGCCCTGCAGCGTCAGGTTGCGCGCGTTCGCGAGCAGCTCGGTGCCCGAGCGCAGGGCCTGCTCGCCGGCCGACAGCCAGCCGAGGCCGTTGTCGGCGTTGCGGGCGTACTGCGCCTGCGCCTTGACGTCCTGGCGCAGGCCGAGCGCGGTGACGGTGCCGGTCGGGTCGTCCGACGGCTTGGCGATCGCGCGTCCGCTGGTGAGGCGGGCGTTCAGCTCGGACGAGGCGCGCATCCGCGCCTGCAGGCCGAACAGGGCCGAGTCGGCCATCATCCGGTGCGTGATGCGGGTCATCGGCCCACCACCCCCGTGCGGTTGATCAGCGTGTCGAGCGCCTGGTCGACGGCGGTCATGACGCGGGCGGCGCCCTCGTACGCGCGCTGGAACATCACCAGGTTCGTCATCTCCTCGTCGATGTCGACGCCGGTGGTCGACAGCAGGTCCGACTGCGCGCGGGTCGCGACGGCGGCGGCGACGTCGGCGCGACCGCCGAGGGCCTTGACCTCGACGCCGGTGCGCACGACGAGCTGCGACCACACCTGGTCGGGGCCGCCGTCGACGGTGCCGAGCGCGGCCAGCCGGTCGGCGAGCGTGCCGTCCTTGCTGCCCGCACCCGCGGCGGCCGCGGCCAGCTTCATCGGGTCGGCCAGCAGGTCGGGGTTGATCGCGATGGTGGCCGACGACGAGCCGGCACCCACGACGAAGAACGATTGGCCGGACGTGCCGTCGGGCGCCTGGCCGGTGGTGTGCAGGGCGTTGACCCGGTCGGCGAGCGCGGTCGCGACGGCGTCGTACCCGGCGGTCACCGCGGGCAGGGTGGTCTGCATCGACTCGGTGAGCGCACCGGCCACGCCGCCGGCCGAGACGGCGCTGCCGTCCGGCCAGGTCAGCCGCACCGGCGAGGCGCCGCTCACGTCCTCGATCCGGGTCGGCGCGACCAGCGCGAGCGTGCTGGCGCGGTCGCCGTCGACGAGCGGGATGCCGCCGACCAGCACGCGGTTGGTGCCGTCGGCCTTGAGCTGGCTGGTGGCGCCGGTGAGCTCGGCGAGCCGCAGCACGAGCTGGTCGCGCTGGTCGACCAGCTCGTGCGCCTCGCCGTTGGACTCGCGGATGGTGGTGTTCAGGGTCGCCACCGACGCCGCGAGCGAGTTGACCTCGTCGCGGACGGCCGCCGCCCGGGTGCGGGTCTGGTCCCACTGCAGGGCGGTGCCCCGGTTGCCCGAGTGCAGCAGGTCGACGACGCGGGAGGCCTGCTGCAGCACCGCGGTGCGCGCGGCCGGGTCGTCGGGGGAGTTCGACAGGTCGCCGAAGGTGTTCCAGAGCTCGCCGAGCGCGGCCGAGATGCCGTCGTCGCCGGGCTCGGCGAACCGGCCCTCGACCTGGCTGAGCACGTCGGCCTTGGCCGCCAGGAAGCCGTGGTCGGCGGTGGAGGAGCGGACGCGGGCGGCGGCGAGCTCGTCCGACAGCCGCACGATGCCGGCGACGGTGACGCCGCTGCCGTACGGCATCGCGCTGCCCTGCAGCGAG
The DNA here is from genome assembly GCF_054777815.1 of Angustibacter speluncae. NCBI lineage: Bacteria > Bacillati > Actinomycetota > Actinomycetes > Kineosporiales > Kineosporiaceae > Angustibacter > Angustibacter speluncae. The sequence continues at coordinate 16,908 of NZ_BAAHAF010000009.1, forward strand.
TGCAGCGACACCGGGCCGAGCGCCTGCAGGTCCGCGCGCTGGCGGGTGTAGCCGACGGTGCTGGCGTTCGCGACGTTCTGGCCGGTGAGGTCGAGCGCGCGCCGCTGCGACAGCAGCGACGACAGCGCGATCGACAGACCTCCGAAGCTCGACACGGCTACAGCGCCTCGTCCAGCAGGTGGCTGCGGCCGGTGGCGGTCGCGGTGCGGCCGCGCGGGTCGTAGGTGCCGGCGCCGACGGTCTGCGCGGGCTCGGCGGCGAGGCTGCGCAGCGCCTCCTGCGCGGCCTTCTGGCCGGCGCTCAGCACGTCGCGGTTCGCCTGGGCGAGCTCGGAGATCTCCTGGGTCAGGGCCAGGAACGCCTCGCGGTGGCCGTGCAGCAGCTCGTTCCACGGCTCCGGCGCGGCGTCGGCGATCTCGCGCAGGCTCGGACCGGGACGCAGTCCCAGCTCGGCCGCCGCGGCCTCGACCTCGGCTGCGCGCAGCAGCTCGGCGGTGCGCACCTGCTCGAGCACCAGCTCGACCTCGCGGGTCGCGTGCGGCAGCCAGCGGGTGCGGCCGGCGGTGAGCAGCAGCTGCTCCTCCTCGAGCTTGAACAGCAGCTGCTCGAGGAGCTCGCGCGTGTGCCACAGCACGGTGGACACCTCTGCCAGTCCCATGGCTCCCTCTCAGGTGGACGCGCGTCGTCACGGGCCGTGACGTGCTCCCCGTCCCATCGGCACCTCGGTGGGCCACCTGAGGAATCCGCGGTACCAGATCTGCGTGAGGACTCAAGGAAGCGGTCCGACGCGACGAACTGCTCGGTGTGACCACCACCCCCCGCGTCGAGGACGCCACCGAGCAGCTGGTCCGCGACCACCTGCCGGTCGTCGGCTACGTGGTGCACGAGGTCGCCGGACGCCTGCCGGGCCACGTCGACCGCGACGAGCTGGTCTCCGCGGGCATGGCCGGCCTGGTCGCCGCCGCCCGCGCCTACGACCCTGCGACCGGCGTCCCCTTCGCGCGGTACGCCAACACGCGCATCAAGGGCGCGGTGCTCGACGAGCTGCGCGCGATGGACTGGAGCAGCCGCGGCGCCCGCCGCCGCTCGCGCGAGCTCGGCCGCACCGAGGACGACCTGCAGGCCCGTCTCGGCCGCACCCCCACCACGAGCGAGCTGGCCGGCGAGCTGCAGGTCGAGGTCGCCGAGCTCGACCGACGCCGCGGCGAGCGCGAGCGCGCCCTGCTCAGCCTGGACGCCTACGACGGCGCCGTCGCCGAGCACCTGCCCGCGACCACCACCCCCGACCCCGAGCAGCACGCCCTGGCCGTGGAGCGGATGGGGTACCTGCGCGCCAGCCTCGACGCCCTGCCGCAGCGGCTGCGCGCGATCGTGGTCGGAACCTTCCTCGAGCAGCGCCCGATGGCCGAGATCGCCGCCGAGCTCGGCGTCACCGAGTCGCGCGTCAGCCAGCTGCGCACCGAGGCGCTCGGGCTGCTGCGCGACGCGATGAACAGCCAGCTCGACCCCCAGCGCCTGCCGGCGTCCGGCACGCTCGGCCCGACCGTGACCCGCCGCCGCGAGGCGCTCTACGCCCAGGTCGCCGCGAACGCGCTCGCCGGTGGCGTGGTGGCGCGCTCGCTGGTCGCGCCGCCGGTCCCCGCGCAGCGCCGTCCCGACCACGACCGCGCGCACGTCGCCGTCTCCTGGACGGCCTGAGAAAACTTCAGAAGCTTTCCCTCAGGTCCGGGTCCCCCGGGCCGATGGGTCAGGTGCAGCCCACGGAAGGGCTACGACACAACTCTCACGGAGGAACCACCATGTCCATGCGCATCAACACCAACGTCGCGGCGATGAACGCCTACCGGAACCTGTCGGTCACCGAGGGCTCGCTGTCGAAGTCCCTGGAGAAGCTCTCCAGCGGCTTCCGCATCAACCGCGCCGCCGACGACGCCGCCGGCCTCGCCATCTCCGAGGGCCTGCGCTCGCAGGTCGGTGGCCTGAAGGTCGCCGTCCGCAACGCCCAGGACGGCATCTCCGTCGTCCAGACCGCTGAGGGCGCGCTCACCGAGGTGCACGCGATCCTGCAGCGCATGCGCGACCTGGGTGTCCAGGCCGCGAACGACACGAACAACAGCTCGGCCCGCACCGCCATCGGCAACGAGGTCACCGAGCTGCGTGGCGAGCTCGACCGCATCGCCAAGTCGACCAACTTCAACGGCACCAAGCTGCTGGACGGCTCCGCCAACACGCTGAGCTTCCAGGTCGGCGCGGGCTCGGACTCGGCGACCAACTCGATCTCGTTCAACTTCGACACCGCCGACGTCTCCGGCGTGGTCACCGCCCTGCAGAGCGGCGGCGGCAACAAGCACGTGGTCGCGACCCCGACCGACGTCGCGGGTGACTGGACCTTCTCCACCACCGGGACCGTGGCCTCCGCCACCGTCGCCATGGGCACCGCCGGTGACCTGAAGACGGTCCAGCAGGTCGCCGACAAGCTCAACAGCAACTCCGGCTTCGCCGCCAGCTTCCGGGCCAGCGTGAACCAGGACAACGAGCTCGTCGTCAACGCCACCAACGGCGGCACCCTGGCCGTGACCGCCCCCGGCACCGGTGGCGCCGCGGGCACCGCCGTCACCGGCGGCGTGCAGTTCAACTCGGCCGCGAACGCCCGTCTGGCGCTCGACACGATCGACACGCAGATCACCAAGATCTCGACCGCTCGTGCGAACCTCGGTGCGGTGCAGAACCGGTTCGAGCACACCATCAAGAACCTCAACGTCGCGGTGGAGAACCTGTCCGCGTCGGAGAGCCGGATCCGTGACACGGACATGGCCTCGGAGATGGTGTCCTTCACGAAGAACCAGATCCTGAGCCAGGCCGGCACGGCCATGCTGGCCCAGGCCAACCAGTCCTCGCAGGGCGTGCTCTCGCTCCTGCGCTGACGAACTCCGGGCCGGTCCCCGCCACCACGGGGACCGGCCCGGCTCCGTCCGTCCACGCGACGGGCACCACGACGTAGGGGTCACCACGACCTAGGGGGAGGGACCCGCGATGGCCGGCATGTCGATCGGCGGACTCGTCAGCGGTCTCGACACGTCCACGATCATCAGCCAGCTGATGCAGATCGAGGCCCTGCCCCAGGCGGCGCTGAAGTCGCGCGTCACGGCCACCAACGCCCAGGTCGGCTCGCTGCAGTCGGTCAACACCCGTCTGCAGGCCGTGCTCACCTCGCTCGACACCCTCGCCAAGGGCACCACCTGGACCGCCACCACGGCGTCGTCCTCCAGCACCTCGGCCACCGCCACCACCTCGGCCGACGCCGTCCCCGGCAGCGTCCGCTTCGACGTCACGGCCGTCGCCTCCTCCGCCTTCACGGCCTCGACGGTGGTCGACGCCGACGACGCGATGGCGCCGGCGAACGGCACGATCACGATCACCAAGGGCGGCACCAGCAAGGCCGTGCAGCTCGGCGAGGCCACCGACGTGGTCTCGGTCGCCGCGGCCATCAACGCCGCCGGGGCCGGCGTGCGCGCCACCGCCCTCAAGGTCGCCGACGGCCAGTACCGGCTGCAGGTCACCTCGACCACGACCGGTGCGGCGCAGGGCTTCACGGTCGACGGGCTGGTCGGCTACGACGACATCCGCCGGGCCGGCACCGACGCCGCCATCGACCTCGGCGCCGGGTTGACCCTCACCTCGGCCGACGGGTCGTTCGTCGACGTCCTGCCGGGCACCACGGTCAAGGTCACCGCGCTCGCGACGGGCGTCGAGATCGGCGTGAAGCGCGACGACAACGTCGCCTCGAACGCGACCAAGGGCCTGGTCGACGGGCTCAACACGCTGCTGCAGGACATCAAGAGCCACACCCGCACGAAGGTGGCCGGCGACAGCACCAGCACCGCCGGCCCGCTCGTCGGCGACGGGCTGCTGCGCTCGCTGTCGCAGCGGCTGCTGTCCAGCGCGAGCGGGGGGCCGTCCGGCACCGCGCCGGTCGGCGTCCAGACCACCCGCGACGGCCAGCTCTCGTTCGACGCCAAGGTCTTCGCCGACAAGCTGGCGGCCGACCCCGCGGCTGCCCGCACGATGGTCACCGACCTGGCCACCCGGCTGCGCGAGGTCGTCGGCGGTGCCACCGGCCCCGACGGCACCGTCACCACCGCGATCACCCGGCGCCAGGACGCCGCGAAGGACCTCGGCGTCCAGGTCGACGCCTGGGACGTCCGGCTCGCGAGCCGCCGCTCGGGCCTGGAGCGCCAGTACGCGGCGCTCGAGACGGCCCTGCAGGGCCTGCAGAGCCAGTCGTCCTGGCTCTCCAGCCAGCTCGGCAGCCTGCCGAGCTGGAGCAACGGGTCCTGACCCGGACGCCCACCCACCCACCAGACCTGCCCGATCGACCCACCCCCACGGACGGAGGAGGACCGATGTACGCGACCACCTACGGGGCGAACGCCGCCCGCGCGCGCTTCGTCGACGACGCGCTCTCGACGGCGACCCCGGCCCAGCTGCTCACCCGGCTCTACGACCGGCTGGTGCTCGACCTGCTGCGCGCCGAGCAGGCCCTGCGCGCCGGCGAGCGCGGCCCGGCCAACACCCAGCTCCAGCACGCCCAGGCCATCGTCGCCGAGCTGCTGTCGAGCCTCGACACCTCCGCGTGGGAGGGCGGGCCCGGTCTGGCGTCCCTCTACTCGTACCTGCTCACCGAGCTGGTCGGGGCGAACGTCGAGGGCGACGCCGACCGCGTCGCCGCCTGCCGCGGCCACGTCGAGCCGCTGCGCGACGCCTGGCACGAGGCCGCGCGCCTCGCCGCGTCCACCACCGCCGTCGCGGTCGGCCAGGTGCTCTGAGCCCGATGCCGCCGTCCGTCGTCGCCGCGCCGCAGTGGCAGCACGAGTGGGAGAGCGCCCTGGAGGCGCTCGAGCTCGACGTGCGCGCCTGCGAGGGGCTCCTGCACGCGCTGCACGCGCAGCAGGACCTGCCGGACGGCGACGCGGTGATGCGGGCGCGCTGGCAGCCGCCCGCCACGATCGGGCCCATCCCGCGACCGCTCGTCGAGCGGGCGACCGCGCTGCTGCACCGCCAGCAGGACGTGGCGCGGCAGCTCGCGCTCGCCGCCCACCGCAACCGCCAGCACCTCAAGGTGGCCGAGCACGCCGGCGGGGGTGTCCGCGCCGCGGCCCCCGTCTACCTGGACGTCGCGCTGTGAGCGCGCAGCCGGAGCTCCCCGACGCGGTCGTCACCGAGGTCGCGCCGACGCGGGGCGGACCCGCGTCGGGGCGCGCCCGCATCGGCCGGCAGAGCATCCACGACCGCACCGGCGCGGTCGTCGGCCACGAGCTGCTGTTCCGCGGGGTCGACGGGCACGTCTCGACGGTCGGCCCCACGCCGGGCGGCACGGCGGGCGACCCGTCGCCCTCGGCGACCAGCGGTGAGCTCGCCACCTCCCAGGTGATCGCGGCGACGTTCGGTGACTTCGGCGTCGACCGGCTCGGCGGCGGTCACCCCCTGTTCCTCAACGTCACCCGGTCGTTCCTCGTGGGTGACCTCCCGCTGCCGTTCGGGCCCGAGGGCGTGGTGCTCGAGGTGCTCGAGGACATCGGCGTCGACGACCGCCTGGTCGAGGCGGTCACGGCCCTGCGCGCCCGCGGCTACCGGTTCGCCGTCGACGACTTCACCGGCGAGTTCGAGCGCGAGCGGCTGCTCCCGCTGTGCGACGTGGTGAAGATCGACGTGCTCGGCGTGCCCGCCGACGAGCTCGCCGCCGTCGTGCGGCGGTGCCGCGAGACCGCCCCGGCCGCGCGGGTGCTCGCGGAGCGGGTCGAGGACGAGGCGTCGCTCGCGCGCTGCCTGGAGGCCGGCGCCGACCTGTTCCAGGGCTACCACTTCCAGCGTCCGGCGGTGCTCGAGACGGTGCGGATGTCGCCGTCCCAGGCCGTCTCGCTGCAGCTGCTCGCCGCCCTCGGCCAGCCGGACTCCTCGGCGGAGGAGCTCGAGCAGATCGTCTCGGCCGATCCCGGCCTGGTGCTGCGCATCCTGCGGACGGCGAACTCGGCCGCGTCCGGGTCGCGGCGCAGCATCACCTCGCTGCGCCAGGCGCTGGTGCTGCTCGGGCCGGCGTCGCTGCGCGCCTGGGTCATGCTCACCCTGATGGGCGGGCTGGCCGAAGGGCGCCGCGACGACCTGCTGCTCGTGCTCTCCCGGGCCGCGGCCTGCGACGTGGTGGCCGGCTGGACCGGCGCCGACCGCAGCGCCGCCTACACCGCGGGCATGCTGTCCGGCATCGCGCAGGTGCTGCGCACCGGCCTCGACCAGGTGTGCTTCGGCGCGGGCCTCGACGAGGACCTCTCGCGAGACCTGGTGTTCGGCGTCGGGCCGGTCGGTTCCGTGCTGCAGGCCGTGCTCGCGCACGAGCTCGACGACCAGGGGTCGCCGACGCTGCAGGGCCTGTCGTGGATGGACCTCTCGCGCGCCGCCCTGCTCGGCTGGTCGACGGCCCTGGAGACGACCGACCGCACGCTCGGCTGACCCACCCCGCCGGCCCACGAGCGCGTCGACCACCCGCGTCGGGCGCCTCACGCCCGGTGACCGGCCCGCGCCCGTGCGGACCACTGGCACCGAACTGCACGTGAACGCTCAAGGACGACCCCCCTCGCGCCGAACCTGTTGTCGGAGCGACGGATCGCCCCACCTCGGCCACGGACCGGCCGCACGAGCCCCACCCCCGACGGATCGCCGTCGGCCGGGGCAGAGCGAACGGGGTAGGTCCGTGTTCAACGACGTCACCGGGGTCGCGCTGCACAGCGCGCTGGCCGGGCTGTCGGCCCGGCAGCGGGCGATCGCCGACAACATCGCCAACGTGCAGACGCCGGGCTACCTGGCCCGCAAGACGCAGTTCGAGGACTCGCTGCGCCAGGCCGTCGCCTCCGGCAGCGGCGTCGCCACCTCCACCAGCGCGCGCTCGCTCGAGCCGACGCGCGAGGACGGCAACAACGTCAACCTCGACCACGAGGTCATCTCCAACATCGACACCGGTCTGCGCTACCAGCTGGTGACCCGGGCGGTCGACGACCGGTTCACGCTGATGCGCACCGCGCTGCGGACGCAGTGACGGCGGCAGCGACATGACCCTCTTCAACGCGATCGGCGTCGCCGGCACCGGCGTCACCGTGTACCGCAAGTGGCTCGACGCGGTCAGCGACAACATCGCCAACATCAACACGGTGCGCCCGACCGACCAGGCGGCGTTCCAGGCCCGCTACGTCGTCGCCCGCGAGGCCGGCGAGAACCAGGGCGTCCAGGTGGGCGGCGTGGCGCTCGGCTCGGCCGAGGGCCGGCTCGTCTACGACCCGACCAACCCGCTCGCGGACGAGGGCGGCTACGTGCGGATGCCCGACATCGACCTCGGCAGCCAGATGACGCAGATGATCATGGCGCAGCGCGGCTACCAGGCGAACCTCACCGTGATCGACCGGGCCAAGGACGCCTACCAGGCGGCGCTCGGGATCGGACGCGGGGCATGACGTTCATCGGCGCGGTCAGCGGCGTCTCGGGCGTGAGCGGCCCGGGCGCGATGTCGGGCGTCACCGCCGCGGCGCGTGCGCTCGCCACCCCCGAGAGCGACGCGACCGGCTCCGGCTCGTTCGCGGCGACCCTCGGCCGGCACCTGGACGGCGTCCAGCAGCTGCAGGGGACCGCCGACTCGCTGGCCGTGCAGGCCGCGACCGGTGACCTCACCGACGTGCACGACTACATGATCGCGGCCACGCAGGCGCGGGTCGCGACCGAGCTCACCGTCACCGTGCGGAACAAGGCCGTCGAGGCCTTCAACGAGATCATGAGGATGCAGGCCTGATGCAGAACCGACTCGTGGGTGTGCTCCGGGGAGCGGGCTCGACCTTCTCCCAGTTCAGCACCCCGCAGAAGATGATCGCGGCGATCGGCATCGCCGTCCTGGTGCTCGGCGGCGCCGCGTTCATGCGCTGGGCCAGCACCCCGACGCTGCAGCCGCTGTTCACCAACCTCGCCGCGAGCGACGCCAGCGCCATCGTCGACCAGCTCGACTCCGAGGGCGTGACCTACGAGCTGGCCGACGGCGGCTCCAGCATCCTCGTGCCGCAGACCGAGGTGTACCGGATGCGGCTGGCGATGTCGTCGGCCGGCCTGCCCGCCAGCGCCGACACCGGCTACGCGCTGCTGGACGAGCAGGGCGTGACCGCCTCGCAGTTCCAGCAGCAGGTGACCTGGCAGCGCGCGCTGCAGGGCGAGCTCGCCCGCACCATCTCCTCCATCCAGGGCGTCGAGGCCGCGACCGTGAACCTCGCCATCCCCGCCAAGGACGTCTTCCTCGACGAGACCGCGACCCCGACCGGCTCGGTGCTGGTCGAGACCCGCCCCGGCGCGGAGCTGCCCGCCCAGCAGGTGCAGTCGATCGTCCACCTGGTGGCCTCGAGCGTCGAGAACCTCTCGCCCGACGACGTCACCGTGGTCGACGGCGACGGCCGGCTGCTGTCGGCCGCCGGCTCCGGCGGCGGCGCCGCGGGCGGTCTGCGCGACCAGCAGACCACCGACTACGAGTCCCGCGTCTCCAGCGCGCTGCAGTCGGTGCTCGACACCGTCGTGGGCCCGGGCAACGGCTTCGCCACGGTGACCGCCGACCTCGACTTCGACTCGACCGACCGCACGTCCGAGACCTTCTCGGCCCCCGAGGACACCCCGCCCCTGTCGTCGAGCACCACCTCCGAGCAGTACACCGGCGGCGGCGGCGCCGCGACCGGCGTGCTCGGCCCGGACAACATCCAGGTGCCGTCCGGCACCGGCGACTCCGACTCCAGCTACACGAAGACCTCGACCACGGAGAACAACTCCGTCAACAAGGTCACCGAGCGCACCTCGACCGCGCCGGGATCGCTGCGCCGGCAGTCGGTCTCGGTGGTCGTGAACAGCCGCAGCGTCGGCGACCTCGACATCACCGCCCTGCGCGACGCGGTCACCGCCGCCGCCGGCATCGACGCCGAGCGCGGCGACGTGCTCTCGGTGTCGCGGATGCCGTTCGACACCAGCTCCGCCGAGGCGGCGGGCACGGCCCTCGAGGAGGCCAAGGCCGTGGCGGCCGCCGAGCAGAAGGGCGAGCTGATCCGCACCGGTGCCATCGCCGGCGCCGTGGTGCTGCTCGCGATCGTGGTCCTGCTGCTCACGCTGAAGCGCCGCAAGAAGGTGCGCCGCGACGAGATCGACCTCGGCGAGATGCGCGTGCTGGAGCCGGGTCCCGGCCAGCGCGAGCTCGACCGCGTCGACGAGGACGACCCCCGCTCGCTGCTGCCCCGCCAGCGCACGCCCGACTCGGCCGAGCGCCGCAGCGACGTCATCGAGCTCGTCGAGCGCCAGCCCGACGACGTCGCCGAGCTGCTGCGCGGCTGGCTCGCCGACCGGAGGGCCTGATGACCATCGACCTCGGCGACCTCGCCGTCGCAACACCGTCGAGCACGTCCGCCGCCACCGAGCGCGAGCGTGCCGCGGCCCGCGCCAGCGGGTACGCCGCGGGCTGGGCCAGCGGCGCCCAGGCGGCGCACGCCGCCTCCCGCCGCCAGCTCGACGCCGACCTGGCCG
>NZ_BAAHAF010000010.1:0-1753 GCF_054777815.1 Angustibacter speluncae
GCCCGCCGCCGCGAGCGTCGAGCGCACCGTCAGCCGCGCCGCCACGAGCCTCGCGCTCGCGCCCGTTATGAGCGAGAGCTTCCGGGTGGTGCCGCAGTCCGCGGCCGTGGCCGCCGCGGCGCCCGCCAGCCTGGCCGCCAGCGGCACGCCGCTGTCCGCCGCCGAGCTCGGCGCGATCCGCGACCAGGCCGCCCAGGCCAGCCGCAACCAGGAGCGGGCGGTGCTGCCCGGCTGCGACGGCAAGTCGGTCGACCTCGACGCCGCCAACGGCCGCATCGACCGCGACGACCTGTGCGTCCTGTGGTCCGGCGAGTCGCTGCGCGCCGACGCCGCCATCGCGATCGCCCGCCTGAACGTCGAGTTCTCCTCGCAGTTCGGCCGCGACCTGTGCATCACCGACGGCTACCGCTCGTACAGCGAGCAGGTCAGCGTCCGCTCGCGCAAGCCGCGGCTGGCCGCCCGTCCGGGCACCAGCCAGCACGGGTGGGCGCTCGCGCTCGACCTGTGCAACGGCGAGGCCAGCGCCCGCACCACCGAGTACCAGTGGATGCGCGAGAACGCGCCCGACTTCGGCTGGGACAACCCGGAGTGGGCCCGCAGCGGCGGCTCCGGCCCGTTCGAGCCGTGGCACTGGGAGTACGTCGCCGGTCAGGGCTGATCGTCCGGCCCGGCCGGGTATCCCGGTCGGGGACGGCTCCGCGCGGCTGCTAACCTTCCGCGTGCTGAGCCCCCGTAGCTCAGGGGATAGAGCACCGCCCTCCGGAGGCGGGTGCGCAGGTTCGAATCCTGCCGGGGGCACGTGATGGGGCCAGGTCCAGGTGCGGACCTGGCCCTTCGTCGTCCCCGCGGGCCGCACCCGTGACCGCCCGGTGACCCCCCGCGTCCTGGTCGTCGACGACACGGCCCAAATCCGGATGCTGATCCGCGTCAACCTCGAGCTCGAGGGGTTCGACGTCGACGAGGCCACCGACGGCGCCGTCGCGCTGGCCCTGCTGCGCGAGCGGGTCGCGTCCGGTGGCCCGGTGCCCGCCGTGGTGACCCTGGACGCCGTGATGGAGCCGCTGGACGGCTGGTCGACCGTCGCGGCGATCCGGCGCGAGCCGGGGCTCGAGCACGTGCGGGTCGTGATGGTCACCGCGTCTGTGCAGGCGCACCACCGGGCGCAGGCCGAGCGCGGCGGCGTCGACGCGTTCGTCGCCAAGCCGTTCGAGCCGCTCGCGCTGGTCGACCTCGTCCGCGGGCTGGCCACGGGAGCCGACGGCCCCTGAGCGCTGTCCAGGGCGTGTCTCCCGACCCCTGGCCTGCTGCGCGCCGCCCGACGGGCACCCGGCTGCGTTCTCGTCGGTCGCGATACAACACCGGTATCGCTCCCTTCTCCGCCTTGCCGGGCACTCCGCCGGACGTCGCTCGCGACGGCCACGGATCGGGGGACGCGCCCTACCCTGGCGAGGTGACCCCCGAGCAGCTCGCCGACGCCGTGCGCGGTTGCCTGCCGGGCGCCCCCGACGCGGCCGTCGACGTCGTGCGGCACCGCGGCGACGGACCCGGGACGTGGACGACCCCCGTCGCGGTGCGGCTCGCCGGCCGAGGCGGCGACCCGGCCGCCCTGGCCGAGCAGCTCGCCGCTCGCCTGCGCGACCACCCGTCCCTGGCCGACGTGCGCGTCCTGCCCGGCGGCCACCTCGCCCTCACCCCCACCGCCGCCTCCGCCACCGCGGCGGCGCTCGCCGTCGCCCGGGTCGCGCCGGCTGCC
>NZ_BAAHAF010000011.1:0-9997 GCF_054777815.1 Angustibacter speluncae
GACGAGCACCGAGCCCAGGCCGCGCAGGCGTCCGGCCAGGTCGTCGGCGCGCGCGGCCAGCGGCGCCGCGAGGTCGGTCTGCACCCACCCAGGCTACGGCCGGGTCCGGGAGACGGATCTGCCGCGACCCCTTGACCGGAATACCCCGTCCAGAGTGTGATCATCCCGCCACGTGCGGGTTGTCCCGGATGTCCTGTGCGCCGACCCGTCGTGGTCGTCGCGTGCGGACCGGGGGTCGGACCGCCGCGGCCGGACGGAGCGGTCCCCACTCGGGCGGGTGGTCTCTGCCGTCGCACGACCGCACCAGGAGATCGCTCCACCACACCAGGAGGCCGTACCCGTGTCACCCACACCCACCAGCGCGAGGCGCCGCACGTGGCGCGCCGCGACGCTGGCCATCGGCGCAGCCGTGGCGACCACCGTCAGCCTGACGGCTCCCGCCACCGCGGCGCCGGACGCCGCCGCCACCCCCGAGGCCGCCGCCACCGCGGTCGCCCCGGCCGGCAGCACCACCTTCGAGGCCGGCAAGTACGTCGTCCTGCTCAAGGGCGAGCCCGCGATCGGCTACGAGGGCGGGGTCGACGGCCTCGCCGCGACCAAGCCCGCCGAGGGCGAGGACTTCTCGGCCACGGCGAAGGCGACGGAGGACTACCGCGCCCACCTGGTGCGCCAGCAGGACGCCGCGATCGCCGAGGCCGGCGTCGACGACGTCACCTACCAGTACACCGACGCGGTGAACGGCTTCGCCGCCGACCTGAGCGCCGACGAGGCGGCCGCGCTGGCCAAGGACCCGAGCGTCCTGGCGGTGACCAAGGACGAGCTGCGCCAGCTCGACACCAACGCCTCGCCGCGCTTCCTGGGCCTCACCGGCACCAACGGCGTCTGGGCCCAGCTCGGTGGCACGAACGACACCCGCAAGGGCGCGGGCGCCGGCACCGTCGTCGGCATCATCGACTCCGGCATCTGGCCCGAGAACCCGTCGTTCTCCGGCCAGGGCTTCGGTCGCCCGACGGGGTGGAACGGCACCTGCCAGACCGGTGAGAACTTCCCGGCGAGCGCGTGCAACAACAAGCTGATCGGCGCGCGCTACTTCGTCGAGGGCTTCGGCGCCTCGAACATCGCCGACTACGAGTGGCTCTCGCCGCGCGACGCCGACGGCCACGGCACCCACACCGCGAGCACCGCGGCCGGCAACGACGGCGTCAAGGCCGTCGTCGACGGCCGCGACTTCGGCCGCATCTCCGGCATGGCGCCCGAGGCCCGGATCGCGGCCTACAAGGTCTGCTGGGACGGCCAGGACGGCGGCGGCGGCTGCTTCGGCTCCGACTCCGTCGCGGCCATCGAGGCCGCCATCGCCGACGGCGTCGACGTGCTGAACTTCTCGATCAGCGGCACCTCGTCGAACTACCTCGACGCCGTCGAGCTCGCGTTCATGTACGCGGCCGACGCCGGCATCTTCGTGGCGGCGAGCTCGGGCAACAGCGGCCCCGGCGCCTCGACGACGAACCACCCCTCGCCGTGGCTCACCACCGTGGCCGCGTCGACGCACACCATCTACGAGAAGACCCTCGTGACCGGTGACGGCCAGCGCTTCATCGGCTCGTCCATCACCGAGGCGCTGCCCACGCAGACGCCGATGGTGCTCTCCGACGCCATCGCGGCGTCCGGCGTCGCGACGACCGAGGCGGGGCTCTGCGCGCCCGACTCGCTCGACGCGACCAAGGCGGCCGGCACGCTGGTGGTCTGCGACCGCGGCACCTACGACCGCGTGGCCAAGAGCCGCGAGGTCGCCCGCGCCGGCGGCGTCGGCATGGTGCTCGTGAACGTCGTCCCGGGCTCGCTCGACAACGACCTGCACATCATCCCGACCGTCCACCTGGACGACACCAAGCGGGCCGCGGTCCGCGCGTACGCCACCTCGGCCGGCGCGACCGGCGCCATCGTCGACGACACCACCGGCTCGACCACCCAGGTCCCCGAGGTCGCGGGCTTCTCGAGCCGCGGCCCGTCGCTGGGTGCGGGTGGCGACATCCTCAAGCCGGACATCGCCGCCCCGGGCGTCGGCGTCCTGGCCGCGTACTCCCCGCGGGGCGGCGGCCGCGACTTCGACTTCCTCTCCGGGACGTCGATGTCGTCGCCGCACATCGCGGGCCTGGCCGCCCTGGTCAAGGACGCGCACCCGGACTGGTCCCCGATGGCGATCAAGTCCGCGATGATGACGACCGCTCGCGAGCACGCGTCGGCCGCCAGCAACGACGTCTTCGCCGGTGGCGCGGGCTTCGTGAACCCGCGCAAGTTCCTGAACCCGGGGCTGGTCTACGACGCGGACCAGGACGACTGGTGGGCGTTCCTCGCCGGCCAGGGCGTCACCTACAGCGACGGGACCCCGGTGTCGGAGAACCCGATCGACGCCTCGGACCTCAACCAGGCCTCGATCGCCAGCGGCTCGGTGACCGGGACGCAGACCATCACGCGCACCATCACCAACGTCGGTCCGCCGGCGGCCTTCGCCGGCCGGGTCACCGGCCTGCCGGGCTTCGACGCCAAGATCTCGCCGCGGCGGGTCGCGCTCGACACCGGTGAGTCGGCGACGGTGCAGATCACCTTCACCCGCACGTCGGCGGCGTTCGGGCAGTACTCGCAGGGCCAGCTGGTCTGGAACGACGGGCGCGGCACCAACGCGAAGAGCCCGATCGCCCTGCGCCCGGTGCCGCTCGCGGCACCCGGCGAGGTGACCGTCACCGACGGCCAGACGACCTCGGTCGAGGTGACGCCCGGCTTCACCGGCACCCTGACCACCCAGGTCAAGGGCCTGACGGCGGGCGTCGTCACCGAGCAGACCGCGCAGAACACCGGCGGGGCCGCGTTCAGCCCCACCGACCCGCGCAACGTCCGCCAGTCGTTCACCGTCCCGGCCGGCACCACGCTGACCCGGGTCGAGCTGCGGGCGAACGACCCCGCGAACGACGACCTCGACCTGTTCCTGCAGGACGCGACCACCGGCGCGGTCGTCGCGCAGGCGGCCACGGGGGCGGCGGACGAGCAGATCACGTCGGTGTCGCTGCCGGCGGGCGAGTACGTCATCCACGTCCAGGCGTGGGCGGTGGCCGGCAACGCGCCGACCACGACGTTCGACGTCCGGACGTTCACGGTGCCGGACGCCGACGCGGGCAACCTCGCGGTGGCGCCGGCGTCCCAGGCCGTCACCACCGGCGTCCCGGTGTCGGTCGGCCTCACGCCGACCGGCCTGACCGCGCCGCCGTACCTGGGCTGGGTCGGCTTCTACACCGGCTCCACCCTCGCCGGCCGGACGATCGTGTCCAACGGCTGACGGAGCAGCACGGACGAGGCCCCGCCGGCACCCGCCGGCGGGGCCTCGTCGCGTCCGGGACGCAGCGTGACCGCGTCCGCCACCCGTTCGGGCGACCGGACGGGCGCCCGGTGACCTCCCGCCCCCGGGCGCTCCTCCGGTCGTCGCCCTGGTCGGCAGGACGTCCGCCCGTCTTGATCGGCTGATCGGGGCACACCCTTGACCCGGACGGCTCACACGGAGTGTGATCATCCCGCCCACGTGCGCGTTGTCCGGGATGTCCTGTGCCCGGACGTGCTCACCAGGTGCCGCAGGCAGGTCAGGGGTCGACCCGCCCGCGGCCCGACAGAGCGGTCCCCCCTTCGGAGGGGTGGTCTCTGCCGACCCCGGACAGCAGCAGGCGATCGCTCCACCACACCAGGAGGCCGTACTCGTGTCACCCACACTCTCCAGCGGGAGGCGCCGCACCTGGCGCGTCGCCACGCTGGCCATCGGCGCAGCCGTGGCGACCACCGTCAGCCTGACGGCTCCCGCCACCGCCGCGCAGGACCCGGCCGACGGGCTCACCGTCGTCGGGGGCTCGGCCCTGTCGACCGACCCGGCCGACTACACCGCGGGCACCTACATCGTGCAGTTCGCGGGTGAGCCCGCCGCCTCCTACGAGGGCGACGTCGCCGGCTTCGCCGCGACCAAGCCCGCCAAGGGCACGAAGATCGACGCCGACTCGGCCGCCGTCTCCCGCTACCGCGACCGCCTGGTCCAGCAGCAGCAGGCCGCCCTGGCGAAGGTCGGGGCCAAGGCCGTCGACAACCACTCGCTGGTGCTCAACGGCGTCACGACCCGCCTCAGCGCGCAGCAGGCCGCCAAGCTGGCCGGCGTCAAGGGCGTCGTGTCGGTCAACAAGACGCAGCTGCTGAAGCCGCAGACCGACCAGTCGCCGCAGTTCCTGAAGATGCCGCAGCTGTGGAAGGACGCCGGCGGTCGCGCCGGTGCCGGCAAGGGCGTCGTCGTCGGCGTCGTCGACTCCGGCATCTGGTACGAGTCGAAGTCGTTCAAGGGCACGGGCGCCAAGGCCCCCAAGGGCTGGGCGGGCGAGTGCGACCTCGGCGCCGACGGCTCCGGCGAGCCCTGCAACGGCAAGATCATCGGCGCGCGCTACTACGTCGACGGCTTCGGCGAGGGCAACATCGCCGACGAGGAGTTCCTGTCCCCGCGCGACGGTGACGGCCACGGCTCGCACACCGCCTCGACGGCGGCGGGCAACATCGTGCGCAACGTCAGCGTCGACGGCACCGACTTCGGCACCCTGTCCGGCATGGCGCCGGGCGCGCAGATCGCGGCCTACAAGGTCTGCTGGACGGGCAACGTCCCCGACACCACCGACGACGACGGCTGCTCGAACGCCGACTCCGTCTCGGCCATCGAGGACGCGGTCGCCGACGGCGTCGACGTCATCAACTACTCGATCGGCAGCACGACCGAGTCGTCCGTCGTCGACGACGTGGAGATCGCGTTCCTGAACGCGGCCGCCGCGGGCGTCTTCGTCGCCGCCTCGGCCGGCAACAGCGGCCCGGACGAGAGCACCCTCGACCACCCGAGCCCCTGGCTCACCACGGTCGCGGCGAGCACGCACAAGATCAACGAGAAGAAGCTGGTGCTGGGCAACGGCGCCGAGTACATCGGCGCCTCGAGCACCAACGAGCTCCCGGCGCAGACCCCGATGGTGCTGGCCTCCGCCTCCGGCAAGGCCGGTACGGCGGTCAACGACGCGAAGCTGTGCTTCCTCGGCGCCCTCGACCCGGCGAAGGTGGCGGGCAAGCTCGTCGTCTGCGAGCGCGGGGTCAACGCCCGCGCCGAGAAGTCGCAGGAGGTCCGTGACGCGGGCGGCGCCGGCATGGTGCTGATCAACCCGACGCCGAACTCGCTGAACGGCGACCTGCACTACGTGCCGTCGATCCACCTGCCCGACACCGCCTACGCCCCCGTCACGGCCTACGCGGCCACCGCGGGCGCCACCGGCGCGATCGTCGCGCTCGACGCCGACGACGTCTCCGGCACCCAGGTGCCGGTCGTCGCCGACTTCTCCTCGCGCGGTCCGTCGACCACGACGGGCGGCAACATCCTCAAGCCGGACATCGCCGCCCCGGGCGTCGACGTCCTGGCCGCGGTCACGCCCGCGCAGCACGGCGGTCGCAACTACGACCTGCTCTCCGGCACCTCGATGGCGTCCCCGCACATCGCGGGCATCGGCGCGGTGCTCAAGCAGATCAACCCGAAGTGGTCCCCGATGGAGATCAAGTCGGCGATGATGACCACCGCCGGCGACACGATCGGCACCACCTCCCCGTTCGACCAGGGCGCGGGCCAGGTCCAGCCCAACAAGGCCTCGGCCCCGGGCGTGGTCTTCGACCACGGCTTCGAGGACTGGGTCGGCTACCTCATCGACGAGGGCGCCCTCGACCCGGCGCAGTTCCCGGGCATCGAGCCGGTGGCGGGCACCGACCTGAACCAGGCCTCCGTGGCCAACGGCTCGGTCGCCGGCTCGTTCACCACCACCCGCACCATGACGGCCACGGCCCGGAACCAGTCCCTGCGGTTCTCGGCCACCGTCCCGGGCTGGCGCGTCACCACCGACACGCCGCTGGTGAGCCTGAAGAAGGTCGGTGACACCAAGACGGTCACCCTGACCTTCACCAAGCTCTCCGCCACCCCGGCGGGCGAGTGGGGCACCGGCAGCATCACCTGGACCGGCGCCGACCGCACCAAGGTCCGCATCCCGGTCGCGCTCAAGGCGACCACGATCGCGCTGAGCAACGCCGACGTCGACGGCACGGGCAAGCCCTCGGGCTCGACCACCGTCACGGCCCTCCCGGGCTTCACCGGCACGCTCAGCACCCAGGTCGCCGGCATGGCCGGGACCGTCCCGGTGACGGACGCCTCGCTCGTCCCGAACCAGAGCGGGTTCAACCCGACCGCCCCGGCCGAGAACCCGTCGGTGAAGAAGTACACGATGACGACGAACGCCACGACCGCCGTGCGCTTCAGCGTCGCCACGGAGTCGGCCGGTGCCGACTACGACCTGTACCTCTACATCGCGGGTCAGTACGCCAACGGGCCGATCGCGGTGTCCGGCAGCGCCGGCGGCAACGAGGAGCTCACCCTCACGGTGAGCGGCGGGGCGGCCACCGGCCTCCCGCTGGAGATCTTCGTCCACCACTGGGGTGGCGCCGCAGGTGACTCGTACACCTACCGCGGGTACAACGTCGGCAGCACCGCCGTCGGCAACCTGACCGTGACCCCGCCGAGCCGGCAGGTCACCCAGGGCACCCCGGTCGACTTCACCCTGGCCTGGAACAGCCTGGCCGCCGAGCAGTCGTACTTCGGCTGGGTGAACTTCGCGGCGCCGAACGGCGAGGGCGAGCTCGCCTTCGTCGAGGTGCGCTGACACCGCACGACCCGCACCACCTGCACGACCCAGCACGACGCGGAGGCCCCGCCGGCAGCAGCCGGCGGGGCCTCCCCGCGTCCCGGGCAGGACGCGCCGGCGGCTGCTCTAGGGTGGCGGCCGTGACCTCGCCGCAGATCGTGCCGTTCGACACCGCCACCACCGCCATCGACGGCCTGCTGGTCATCACGACCAAGCAGGTCACCGAGCCCCGCGGCACGGTGCGCGAGATCTACCGCCACTCGGTGTTCACCGCCGGCGCGCTGTCGGGCATGGGCGAGGTCAAGCAGGTGAACGCCACCTTCACCCACCGCGGCGGCGTGCGCGCCCTGCACGCCGAGGACATGACCAAGCTGGTCGGCGTCGTGCACGGCGAGGCGTTCGGCGCCTACGTCGACCTGCGCGACGGCTCCCCCACCCGCGGCGCGGTCGTCACCCAGCAGCTGGTGCCCGGGGTGCAGGTGATCGTGCCGAAGGGCGTCGCGAACGGGTTCCAGGCGGTCAGCGAGGGCGGCTGCGAGTACCTCTACTGCTTCGACGACGAGTGGGTGCCCGGCATGGCCGGCAAGGCGCTCACCCCGCTCGACGAGGACCTCGGCATCGACTGGCCGCTGCCGCTGGTCGCCGACGACCCCGCCGTGCTGTCGGCCAAGGACGCCTCGGCGCCGCGGCTGCGCGACCTGGGCTGACCGGGCCCGTCAGGACGGGCCGTCGGCCCCGGCGAGCAGCCGGGTGGCCTCCTCGCGCATCTCGACCTTGCGCACCTTGCCCGTCACCGTCATCGGGAAGCCGTCGACGACGTGGACGTGGCGCGGGACCTTGTAGTGCGCGAGCCGCCCGTCGCAGAACGCCTTCACGGCCTCGACCGTGAGCGGCTCGCGGTCGGGCTTCATCACGACCCACGCCATCAGCTCCTCGCCGTAGCGCTCGTCCGGGACGCCGATCACCTGCACGTCCTGCACGTCGGGGTGGGCGTAGAGGAACTCCTCGATCTCGCGCGGGTAGATGTTCTCGCCGCCGCGGATCACCATGTCCTTGATCCGGCCGTTGATCGCGACGTACCCGTCGTCGTCCATCACGGCGAGGTCGCCGGTGTGCATCCAGCGCGCGGCGTCGACCGCCTCGGCCGTCTTCTCCGGCTCCTCCCAGTAGCCGAGCATCACGGTGTGCCCGCGCGTGCAGAGCTCGCCCGTCGTCCCGCGCGGGACGGTGAGACCCGTTGCGGGATCGACGATCTTGCTCTCCAGGTGCGGCATCGTGCGACCGACGGTCTCGGTGCGGCGCGCGAGGTCGTCGTCCGGTCGGGTCATCGTCGACACGGGCGAGGTCTCGGTCATGCCGTAGCAGATGGCCACCTCGCCCATGTGCATCTCGTCGATCACCCGCTTCATCACCTCGACCGGGCAGGGTGAGCCGGCCATGATGCCGGTGCGCAGGCTGGTGAGGTCGTAGGAGTCGAAGTCGGCCAGGCCGAGCTCGGCGATGAACATCGTCGGCACGCCGTACAGCGAGGTGCACCGCTCCTCCTGCACCGCCCGCAGCGTCGCCGCCGGGTCGAACGTGGGCGCCGGGATCACCATCGCCGCACCGTGGCTCGTGCACGCGAGGTTGCCCATCACCATGCCGAAGCAGTGGTAGAACGGCACCGGGATCGCGACCCGGTCGGCCTCGGTGTAGCCGACCAGCTCGCCGACGAAGTAGCCGTTGTTCAGGATGTTGTGGTGCGAGAGGGTCGCGCCCTTGGGGAAGCCCGTCGTCCCGGACGTGTACTGGATGTTGATCGGGTCGTCCGGCGACAGCTCGCTCATCCGCGCCACCAGCTCGGCGTGGTCGGCCTGCCCGCCGACGTCGACCAGCCGGCGCCAGCTGTCGTCGCGGCCGTGGACGGCGGGGTCGGCGTCCGGCTCGAAGGGCTCGGAGACGAAGACGACGTCGGTGAGGCCCGGGCACTCGCCGCGCACCTGCTCGACCATCGCGCGGTAGTCGCTCGTGCGGTACCTGCTGGCGGACACCAGCATCCGCATGCCCGACTGGTTCACGACGTACGCGAGCTCGTGCACCCGGTAGGCGGGGTTGACGTTCACGAGCACCGCGCCGATCTTCGCGGTCGCGTACTGGAGCATGACCCACTCCGCGCAGCTGGGGGCCCAGATGCCGACCCGGTCGCCCTTGCCGATGCCGCGCGCCAGGAGGCC
Source organism: Angustibacter speluncae (assembly GCF_054777815.1). Taxonomy (NCBI): domain Bacteria; kingdom Bacillati; phylum Actinomycetota; class Actinomycetes; order Kineosporiales; family Kineosporiaceae; genus Angustibacter; species Angustibacter speluncae. The sequence continues at coordinate 8,951 of NZ_BAAHAF010000011.1, forward strand.
GAGCGCGACCTCGTCGACCTCGACGTCGAGCTCGTTGTATGTCCACCGCCGGTGCGAGGCGCAGTCGACGAGCGCCTCGCGGTCGCCCCACCGCGCGACCGTGCGCTCGAGGTCGTCGCCGATCGTGTCGCCGAGCAACGGCGTGGTGGACGTGCCGGAGGTGTACGACGGCTGGGGTCGGGTGAGCATCCCTGCGCTCCTTCGCTGCCGGTCGGCGCGACGCTGGCACGCCGTCCCGCCATCCTGTCCCGGTGCACCCCGCCCGGCAACGCACCCGTCCGCCCGCGAGCCCGCTCCGAACGCCGGACGTGGACGGGAGCGGGCGGTCGCGGGCGCGCCGGTGCGCCGAGGCCGTGGTGCACCTCGCGCCGCTGGCGTTCACGGCCGGCTGGGTGTGGGCGGGGCACCGCACCCCGGACGTGCCCCACGCGACCCGCAGCGTCAGCGCGCTGTCGGCGGTCGGTCAGCCGTGCGCCGGGCCGGTGCTGGCCGGCCAGACCGCGCAGGGGGTGGCGCAGCTGGTGAACGCCGCGCTCGCCCGCCGCGCCGGGCTCGACGCGCTCGCGCTGACGCTCGCGGCCTCGGGCGCCGGGACGCTGGTGACGACCGCGGTGCCGCTCCCCCGCGAGCGGGACGAGGTGTGGCGCAACCGGGTCCACACCTGGTCGAGCGGCGTCGGGATGGCGGCCTTCCACCTCGCGCCCCTCGTCGGCGCGCTCGACCCGCGGCTCCCGGCCCGCACCCGGACGGCGGCGGTGGCCGCGCTGGCGGTGGCGCTGCCCGCGACCGGCTACTTCGTGCACCGCCTCGCGGCCCACGGGGGCGTCGGCACCCTGTACGGCTGGTCGGAGCGCACGTTCCTCACCGCGCTGCTGGCGTGGTCGACCGCGCTGCCCCGCGCGTACCCGCCCGCGTACCGTTGAGCGGATGACCACCCGGCGCGGCGCGGCCCCGCGCAGCCTGGCCGACGACCTGCGCGCCCGCGACGACGACGCGCTGGTCGCGCTGCTGCGCGCGCGTCCCGACCTGGCGCAGCCGGCGCCGTCC
>NZ_BAAHAF010000012.1:0-34583 GCF_054777815.1 Angustibacter speluncae
GCCGACGACGGGGTGCGCGCGACCGCGGCCTTCGTGCTCGCCGGTCGCGCGGGCTGAGCGGGGCGCCGGCCGGCGTCAGCGGACGGGCGCGCCCACCTGCAGCGCCGGGGGCAGCACCTGCCCGCCGCTCGCCTCCCAGGACGCCGGGCCCCCCGGCAGCGCGCCCAGCAGGCCGACCTGCTCGCGGCACCACGGCGTGACGTCCGGGCCGTCCCCGCCCACGCGGTCGGTCAGGTCCTCCCACGGCACCCAGTCGGCGTCGTCGAGCTCGTCGGGGTGGCCGGTCACCACCTGGTGGCGCACCGACGCGACGACGACGGGGCAGAACTCGTTCTCCAGCAACCCGTTCCGTCGCGCCTGGAACCGGTACGCGGGCAGGACGACGCGCACGTCCTGGACCCGCAGACCCGCCTCCCGCAGCGCGCGCCGGCGCGCCGCGTCCTCCAGCGTCTCGCCCGGGGCGGGGTGCCCGCCGACGCTGCTCCACGTGCCGGGGAAGGTCGAGCGGCGGTACGCGCGGCGGGTGAGGAGCACCCGGTCGGCCTCGTCGACGAGGAAGACGCTCATGCCGAGGTGCAGCGGCGTGGTCGCGTCGTGCACGGACGACTCGGGTCGGGTGCCGACGGCGTGGCCGTCGTCGTCGAGGAGCACCACCTGGGCGGCGGTCGCGGTCGGGGCGTGCATCGGTCCTCCGGGTCGTCGGGGTCTCCCGGCCCCTTCTGCCCGAAGGGCCCCGGTGGATGCAGCCCCGTTGACCTGCGCGTGCCGGCGCGGCAGCGTGGTGCGACTCGTCCGCTGCGCCTCGGGAGCCCGCGATGCGACGTCGGTACCTGCTGCGATCCCTCCTCGTGCCCGCCCTCGCCCTGACCCTGGTGGCGCCGGCGCCGACCTCGCCGGCGTCCGGGCAGGCCGAGCGGCCCGACGTGCTGGTCGTGCTGCTGGACGACCTGCGCAGCGACGAGCTCGCCCCGCTGTCGTTCCTGCGCGACGGCAGCTGGACGCGCTTCACCGACGCCGCGGTCGAGGTGCCGATGTGCTGCCCCAGCCGCGCGTCGCTGCTGACGGGCCGCTACGCGAGCGACGTCGGCGTCCGGTCGAACTCCGAGGGCATGCACCTCGACGACCGCCGCACCCTCGCCACCGCCGTCCGGGCGGCCGGGTACCGCACGGGACTGGCGGGCAAGTACCTGAACGGCTTCCCGTGGACGCGACCCGACACCTACGTCCCGCCGGGGTGGGACCACTGGCGGGCGTTCGGGTCGGCGGCCGAGCGGGAGGAGTCGCGCGGGCAGTACTCCGCCGACTACCTGGCGTCGACGACGACGCGGTTCCTCGACGCCACGGCCGCGCGCACGCCGTTCTTCCTCTACCTCTCCTTCGGGCAGCCGCACCTGCCGGCGACCCCGGCGGCACGGCACGCGACGGCGCCGGTCGCGCTCGCGCCGTGGCCGCCGAACTTCGACGAGGCGGACGTCTCGGACAAGCCCCCGCCGATCCGCCGGCTGCCGCTCGCCGACGACGCGACCGTCGCCCGCTGGACGGCCGAGCGCACCGCCAGGGCCCGCTCGCTGCTGGCGGTCGACGAGGGTGTGCGGTCGGTGCTCGACCACCTGCGGCGCAGCGGGCGGCTCGACCGCACGGTGGTCGTGGTCGCGAGCGACAACGGCTACGGGTTCGGGTCCCACCGCGTCGAGTCCAAGGCGTTCCCCTACGAGGAGCTGGTGACCGTGCCGTTCTTCGTCCGCTGGCCCGGCCGCCCGGGCGGGACGGTCACCCAGCAGGTCAGCCTGCTCGACGTCACGCCGACCGTCGCCGCGCTCGCGGGGACGAGCGTGCCCCGGGCGCGGGGCCTCGACCTCGGACCGGTGCTGCGCGACCCTGCGGTGCGCCTGCCGCGCACCTGGGTGTTCCTGGAGGGCCCGCGCCGCGAGAACCCGTGGCAGGCGGTCCGCAGCGAGGCCTGAAGTACGTCGAGTACGACGGCGGCGCCCGCGAGCTGTACGACCTGCGCGCCGACCCGTCCGAGCTGCGCAACGTCGTCGACGACCCGGAGTACGCCACGCGGCTCCAGCGGGCCGCCGCCGCGCTCGCGGTGCTGCGACCCTGACGGGTGCCGCGCGTGCCGCCGGGTGGGTGAGGGCGGACGCGTCCGGTGACCCGGATTCGTCTTCTGCCCGGGAGTCTGCGCCATTCGGAGGACGCGGGTGCGCGCGGTGCGTAACCTCGTCTGCGGCGACGAGGTCTGTCGGGGCCGCGTCAGGGGTGACGGAGGTGCCGCCGTGGGCGGAGCGGTGAGGACGAGCAGGGCGGTGGTGGCCGTCCTGCTGGGTGCGGCGCTGGTGGCCGCGGGCGCGACGACGGCGACCGCGGCTCCGCGGCCGGCGGCGGCGCTGAGCGCACCGATGGCGACGATCCCGTTCTCGGGGTCGGGCGCGGTCGACGGCACGGGTACCGGCGCGCCGGGTGACGCGGCGCGCAACGCCGCGGTGGCCGCGGCGTGCAACGGCGGCGCCGCGATCGGTGCCCCGCAGTGGCACCGGCTGCCGGCGGCGCACGCGCAGCGCGTGCTCGTGTCGGTCGACGCGCCGTACTACGACACCGGCCGCGGCCCGAGCTTCAACCCGTCCGGCGTCGCGATCACCGACGCCGCCAGCGGCAAGGTGCTCTCGTGCGGCGGCGCCCCGTTCGCGCTGACCCGCAACCGGCCGGTGGCCGTCGTGGCGTTCTACCGGTTCGTCCCGGCGGCGTGCGACTGGTCGGTCGAGGACTGCTACTGGCAGGACGGCGACCTGCGGCTGCTGGTGAGCCCGACCTCCGGCGCCGCGCCGGTCAACGACCTCCAGGGTGCCGCGACGCCGATCCCGTCGCTGCCCTACGTCGGCACCGCCGACCTGTCGGTGGCCGACCCCGACGGCGACGTCACCGACTTCATCGACTTCGACCACTGCTGGCTGTCGGCGATCGACCCCTCGATGCGGTCGACCGCGTGGTGGACCTGGACCGCCCCGGCGTCCGGCCCGATGCCGCGCCTCGGCGTCGACCTGGGCACCGCGTGGCCGTCGAGCTCGACGCCCACCCCGCAGGTGATCGTGGGCGAGGTGGGTGCCGGCGGCATCAGCCTGGTGCAGCGCCAGGACCCCGACCCGTGGAACTGCGAGAGCCCGCAGGTCGTGCAGGCCGGCAAGACCTACCTGATCGGCGTCGCCGTCTACGACGACGACTACTACGAGGCGATCCTCCACAACGGCGCGCCGGTCACGCTGCGCGTCGGGGACGTGATCGGCCCCGGCTCGCCCACCCAGGTCGCGGTGACCACGCCGGCCGCCGGCAGCGCGCAGCTGTCGTGGCAGGCCCCGCTCACGCCCGGCGCCTCGGCCGTCACCGGGTACCGCGTGGTCGTCGACCGCCGGGTCGCCGGCGGACCGTGGCAGACGGTCAGCACCGTGAAGCTGTCGGCCTCGGCCACCTCGCACGCCGTCACCGGGCTCACCGGGTCGGACGTGTTCCGGCTGCGGGTGCGCGCGCTGAACGGCTTCGGCCCGGGTACGCCCGTCGACACGGTGGTCGCGTCCGGCTGACCGGCTCGAGCTCCGGAGCAGGCGCGAGCGTCGTGTCCGCCGACGTCCGCGTCCGTGCCGCGCGCGCCGCGGACGCCGCCGCGATGGCGGCGGTCGACGTGCGCTGCTGGCAGGAGACGTACCGCGGCGTCATGCGCGACGCCGTCCTCGACAACCCCGCGCTGCCCGCCGCGCGCGAGCGGTCCTGGACGGCCGCTCTCACCGACGAGCGCCACCGCGGGAACCGGATCGCGGTCGCCGAGGTGGGCGGGGACGTGGTCGGCATCGCGATGTCCGGTCCGCCGCTCGACGACGACGCGACCTGGTCGCGCCAGCTCGACGTGCTGTACCTGCTGGCCGCCCACCACGGCTCGGGTGGTGGTCGGGCGCTGCTCGAGGCGGTCGTCGAGCCGGGGGAGCCGGCGGCGCTGTGGGTGGCGGACCCGAACCCGCGGGCGCAGGCGTTCTACCGCCGGCACGGGTTCGCGCCGGACGGCTCCACGAAGGTCGCGCACGACGTGCGGCACCTGCGGATGGTGCGCGGCGCGCCGGACGCGCCGGGACGGGCTGCGGTCGCACGACGTCGCGACCCTGCCTAGCCTCGTGGACGTGGACGTGGCACGGACCCTCGGGCGCCGAGGGGTGGGACAGATCCTCTGGCGCGAGGTGCCGGTGACGGCGCGGATGGTGACGCCGAAGGTGCCCGCCGAGGTCGTGGTGCAGCTGCAGTGGGCCGACGGCACCACCCGCCGCTGCCGGGCCGAGGCCGTGCTGTGGGCCTACCCCGGCGACGACTTCCCGGCGGTGTACTGCGAGCTGGTCGACCCGCGCTCGGGCGAACCGGTCGGCGGCTGGGTGCACGGCGGCGACGTCCGCCGTCCCTGAGCGGACGGACGACCGACCGGAGTCGGTCGAGGTCCCGCCCCCGGCAGGTGCTCCCGGGTGCGGCTGCACGGGGAGGGTCGTGGCGCAGGGACGCCGACCGGCGTCCGCGACCACGGCGCCGGACGGCGCCCGTCCCACCGGAGGAACCCATGACCACGCGCAGCACCCTGCAGCGCACCACGCTCCTGACCCTCGTCACCGCGGTGCTCGCCGCCCTGCTGGTGGCCGCACCGCCCGCGACGGCCAGGGCCGCCGAGCACCCCGTCCGGACCCAGGCCGCCGTCGCGGCCGAGCACGACGCGTCGTCGGGGACGTACGTGCGACCGCACTGCGAGCGGGTGTCCGGTGCGGTGCGCTGCGGCCTGAAGTACACGAACACGGAGTCGAAGGTGCTGGTGGCCGCGGCGATCGCGGCGCTGGCGGCCGGTGGTGTCGTCGCCTGCAAGAACGTGGTGGCCTGCAAGATCCTGGTGGCGACGGTCGGCGCGGCGCTCACCACCTGGTGGACGGCCGTCGTGCGGGACAACCGCTGCCTGTTCTCGTTCTCGACGGGCACGAGCAGCCGCTTCGCGCTGGTGCGTTGCTGACCGTGGCCTCGCCGGGACTGCGACGGGCCGCTGGGCCGGTGCTCGGGCTCGTCTGCGGGCTGGCCGTCGCCCTGCTCGTCGGCTGGGCGGTGCTCGGGTGGACCACCCAGCTGCTGCTGCCGGTGGGTGTGGTGGCGGTCGCCTGGGCCGTGGGCGAGGTCGTGCGGCGGCTGCTCGAGCTCGAGGAGCCACCGCGGTGACGGGCCCCGGGTGCGGCGGGCCCCCGCGCCGCACCCGGGGCTCACCGTCCGGCCGGCGTGGGGAGACCGACCTCGGCGCGGACGGCGAGCGCGATCGCCTCGGCCCGGGTGAGGCCGAGCCGGCCGAGCAGCGAGCCGACGTAGTCCTTGACCGTGGACACCGCCAGGTGCAGCTCGGCCGCGATGTCGGCGTTCGAGGACCCGCGGGCGAGCAGCGCCAGCAGCCGCAGCTCGGCCTCGCCGAGCCCGTCGAGGCGGGCACGCGCGGCCACCAGGCGGCGGTGGTACGGGACGAGGTCGCGGACCAGCGACGGCACGAGCTCGGGGCAGAGCCAGCCGCGGCCGGCAGCGACGTGGTGCACCGCCGCGACGAGCTCGGTGCCGCCGACGGTGTCGCTGAACAGGCCGCTGGCGCCGGCGACCAGGACCTCGGGCACGACCTCGGTCTCGTGCGCCCCGACCTGGACGAGCCACCGCGCGCCCGAGCCCGCGAGGGGTCGCCGGGACGGGTCGGACACCGCCGTGCGCGCGTCGCTCACCACCACCTCGGGCGCACTGCCCGGGCCCGTGCGGGCCGCCTCGTCGGCGGAGCGCGCCGCCAGCAGCGCCAGCCCCGGCGCGGTCGACAGGGCGTCCTCGATCGCCCTCCTGACGAGTCCCTGCGCGTGCAGGACCAGCACCCTGACCACGACCCACCCCTGTCGTCCGCGTCTGCGTCCGGGCGATCGGCAGACGTGTGTTCGAACCGCTGTCTACCACTACTGACCGACAACGGATCTCACCACTGTAATTCGCCGCCGAACGACGTCAGCACCTCCTCAGGGCGGTCATCCGCACGCCTTCGGTCGGTTCCGTCCGCGGACCTGCGGCGCGCGTCAGCGGGACGGCACGATGCCGGAACGCCCCTGCCAGCTGCCGTGCTCGGACAGCGGCCGGAAGCGGTAGGTCGCGAACTCGTGGTGGAAGTCGCGCCGCTCCCGCTCGGCCATGGCGGCGGCGTGCCGGTCGGGCGACGGCGCGGCCGCCGAGCGCCCGTGCACCATGTCCTCCATCTCCTGCACGCTGCGCCAGACCGAGAACGTCGAGATCGTCCGCGGCGGCCGCAGGGCGGCCAGGCCGAGCGCGACCGCGGGGTGGTCGCGCACCTGCCGCTCGACCGGCCGGCCCCACCGCAGGAACCGCGGCAGCTGCGGCAGCCGCATCCGGGCGAGCGTCACGGCGACGACGGGCTCGTCCCTCGCCCAGCGACCGGCGCGCACCGGCAGGCCGGGCAGCGCCTCGACCGACGACCAGCGGCGCAGGAACTCGAGGCGGACGTGCCACCCGCTCGCCAGCCGCCGTCCGCGCGGGTCGTGCTCGAGGAAGCGCTCCAGCGCGGCCTCGTCGCGCCACTGGGCGAAGACGGCGAGGCGGCGCAGCTGGAGGCGGTCGGGCGAGGCGACCGGTGCACCGAGCCGCATCAGGGCCAGGCACTCGGCGTGGTCGAGACCGGGGACGCTCGCGCCCGACGGGCCGTGCGCCAACCAGCGCGCCCCGACGGCGGCGGGCACCGTCGCGAGGTGGAAGCTGTGGAGGGTCACCGCGGTGACTCTCGCACAGGTGCCCGCGGGTGCGACCATGGCACGTGGTCACCACCGAGGGACGCCGGGCCGAGGCCGGGTCGCCCTACCTGCCCGACACCTCCTTCGACCGGTTCGTGCGGATGGTGCGCCGCGCGGTCGACGTCCCCGTCGCCCTGGTGTCGTTCGTCGAGCCCGACCGCCAGCGCTTCGTCGGGGCCGTCGGCCTGCCCGAGCCGTACCAGACCTCGCGCGAGACGCCGTTGTCGCACTCGTTCTGCCAGTACGTGGTCGCGGACTCCGCACCGCTCGTGGTCGCCGACGCGCGCGAGGACGCCCGGCTCTGCGACAACCTCGCCATCCCCGACCTCGGGGTGGTGGCGTACGCCGGGTTCCCCGTGACCGACCACCTCGGCACCGTGGTCGGGTCGCTGTGCGCGATCGACGGGCACGCACGCGAGTGGGCGCCCGACGAGCTGGCCGCGCTGGAGGACCTGGCGGCCGCCTGCTCGGCCGAGCTGTCCCAGCGCCGGCTGCGCGACCTGGCCGACGAGCGGTTCGAGGAGGCCGTCCGCGCGGGCGCGCAGTCCCAGCTCCTGCTGCGCCTCAGCGAGTCGCTGTCCGCCACGCGGACGCTGGCGGAGGTGGTCCGGGCGACCGCCGAGTCGGCGGACACCGGCCTGGGGTGCGTGCGTGCCGGCATCTGGCTCCGGCCGACGGCCGACGTCCTCGACGTGCCCGACGAGGGCGAGGACGCAGGTCCCGTCGCGCCCGAGCCGCTGCGCCTGGTCGACGACGAGCAGCACGCCGTGCTGCCCGCGGACGGGTCGAACCCGCAGGGACGGGTCGTCCTGTCCGGCGAACCGCTCCACGTCGCCGACGACGGCACCGAAGGGGCGCGTGCGTACCTCCCGCTGACGGCGGGCGGGTCCACCTACGGCGTGCTCGACCTGGTGTGGGAGACGCCGCGCGTGGTCGACGCCGACGTGCGGGCCGTCACCGCGGCGCTGGCGTCGTACTGCGCCCTCGCGGTTCAGCGGGCGCTGCTGCTGGAGGAGCGGATCGACGTCGGATCGGTCCTGCAGCGTGCGCTGCTGCCCCAGGTGCCCGAGGTGGCGGGTGTGCGGCTCGTCCCGCTCTACCGCCCGGCCGCGGTGCGCAACGAGGTGGGGGGCGACTGGTTCGACGCCCAGGAGCTGCCCGACGGCTCCCTCGACGTCGTGGTGGGCGACGTCGTGGGGCACGACATCGCCGCCGCCGCGGACATGGGCCGGGTCCGGACGATCCTGCGCACGCTGGTGTGGGACCGACCCGGCTCGACGCCCGCCGAGGTGCTGCGCCAGCTCGACCGCGCGCTGAGCGACCTCGGGGTCGCGCGGATGGCGACCCTCGTGCACGGACGGCTGGCGCCCCCGGTGGCCGCCGGGAACCGGCGGTGGGAGTGGACCAACGCCGGGCACCTGCCGCCGCTGCTCGTGCCGCCCGGCGGCCCCGCCCGCTACCTGGTCGCCGAGCAGCGCGACCTCATGCTCGGTGTCGTCCGCGACACCACCCGCAGCACCCACGCCGTCGACCTCGCACCGGGCTCGGTGCTGGTGCTCTTCAGCGACGGCCTCGTCGAGAGCCGTTCGCGACGCCTCGCGGCCGGTCTGGACGAGCTGCTCGTGGTCGTCGAGCGGCACCGGCACCTCGAGCCGGCGGGCCTGGTGCAGGCGGTGGCGGACGAGATGCTCTCCGCCGCACCGCAGGACGACGTCGTCGTGCTCGCGGTCGCCACCGACGTCTGAGTGGGGGTTCAGCGCGCGGCGAGCGCGCGCCGCACCTCGCGGACCCCGGGGTTGCTGAGCACCACGTCGCCGACCGCCACGGTGGGCACGAGCTCGTTCCCGTCGTTGTGCAGCCGGACGAAGGCCGCGGCCTCCGGGTCCTCGTGGATGTTCACGAGCCGGTGCGGGGTGCGCGTGACGCGCAGTGCCGCCCGCAGCCGCAGGCAGAACGGGCAGCCCGGGCGCCAGTAGACGGTGGCCTCGCTCACGCGGTGATCGTCCCACCGGGAGGTGCCGGTGTCACCGGCCGTTCGTGCCGTGCGCCGGTTCTCGGGTGATGCTGGACCGGTGACCCGACCTGCCCGGCCCGCCTTCCACCCCGACCTGCGGCGCGGACGGTTCATCCCGCCGCTGTGGTTCGGGCCCGTCCTCACCGGCCTGCTGGGACGGGTCCGGCCGCGTCCCGGTCCGGGCGACCCGGCCGTCCGGGTCGAGCAGCTCGAGCTCGCCGGCCCCGACGGCGGCCCACCGGTGCAGGTGCGCCTGCACCGGCCCGTCGCACCGGGCCCGGTGCCGGTGCCCCTCGTGCTGTGGGTGCACGGCGGCGGACTGGTCTCCGGCACGCCGGTGCAGGACGACGCGACCTGCACCGCGTTCTCGCGCGAGCTCGGCGCCGTCGTCGCAGCCGTGCGCTACCGGCTCGCGCCGGCGCACCCCGGGCCGGCGGCGGTCGAGGACGTGTACGCCGCGCTGCGCGGCCTGCACGCCCGGGCCGCGGACCTCGGGATCGACCCGTCCCGGATCGCGGTCGCCGGTGCGAGCGCCGGCGGCGGGCTCGCCGCCGCGGCCGCGCAAGTCGCCCACGACCGCGGCGAGGTGCCGGTCGCGTTCCAGCTGCTCGTGTACCCGATGCTCGACGACCGCACCGTGACCCGCACCGACCACGACACCCGCGGGGTACGCGTCTGGACGCCGCGTAGCAACCGGTTCGGCTGGACGTCGTACCTCGGCGGTCCGCCCGGTGCGGACGTCGTCCCGGAGTACGTGGTGCCGGCGCGGCGGCACGACCTGTCCGGCCTGCCGCCGGCCTGGATCGGTGTCGGCGACCTCGACCTGTTCCACGACGAGGACCTGCGCTACGCCGAGCGGCTCCGAGAGGCCGGGGTCCCGTGCGAGGTGCACGTCGTCCCGGGCGCGTTCCACGGGTTCGACGCCCTGTTCCGGTCGGCGGGCGTGTCGCAGGAGTTCCTCGCGACGCAGGTGGCCGTGCTGCGCGAGGCGTTCGGCTGACGGTCGCCGCGGCGGGGTACGGGAACCTGCACCGTGTCGAGCGCGTCCTCGTGAGACGAGGGCTCGTCGCAGGTCGCGGCGGGTGGACGCCGGGTCCAGGTGGAGGAACGGTCCGGGGAGTCGACCGATAGGCGGGAAGGTGGCGTCAGTGCGAGCAGCGGTGCGGCGGAGCGTCGTCGGTACCTGCGTCGCAGGTCTGCTCGGCGTCCTCGGCGTCGGCCTCGCCGCTGCCGGCAGCGGGTCGGTCGAGGTCGCGCGGCTGAACGCCGAGAGCGGCACGGCTGCAGCAGTCGAGGACGACTACACCCGCGTCGTCGAGCTGTTCGACCAGGAGCCCGAGGCGTGGGGAGGCGCCTACGTCGACGACGAGACGCTGGTCGTCACGACCGTCACCCGCACGCCCGAGCAGGCCGTCGTCGTCCTCGCGGACCGCGGGCTCACCGGCGACGTGGAGGTCCGACAGGGCGACGTCTCGCGCGCGGAGCTCGCCGCGGCGGTCGACACGCTCAGCGGGGACCCGGCCGTGCGCTCCGTGGCGAGCGCGGTCGGTCCGGACCACCGCACGGGCACCATCGTGGTGGGCGTCCGTCACTGGTTCGTGCCGCCCCGAGCCGTCAGCCCGGTCCCGATCCCCCTGCAGGTGAACGGCATCCCGGTCCGGATGCAGTACGAGGGCGCTCCTGCGCCCGTGGGTTGACGCCGGACAGGTCGAGCACCGTCCGCAAGGGGAGGGATGATCGGACGGTTACCGGCAGTGGACTGGCAGATGTCGACGACCACCGTCAAGGTCCAGGCCCGGACCCGCGACCAGCGGCTTGAGATCGCCGCATCGCGACACCTCAGCGCCGACCAGGTCATCGTCACCGCCCTGGCCGCCTTGCAGCGCGACGAGCGACGCCAGCTCGCCGCCGCCGAGGCCCGAGCCACCGCCGCTGATCCCGTCGACCTCGCCGAGATGAGGTCTACCGACTGCCCGCTCGCGGCAACGTCCACGAACAGCAAGGCAGGCGGTACGCGGTTGTCCTCCCACCCGACTGGCTCGCACTGCGCACGTGGGTCGTGGCGTTCACGAGCACCAGTGCTCGACCGACGAGCTTCCGCTCGGAGGTTGGAGATCGGGGGGCAGCCGACGCTTGGTCTGTACGGCCAGATTGCGACGGTCGACCTCAGCCGGCTCGCTGAGCAAGCGGGCTACGTGACCCTCGACGAGGTGCAGCGTGTCGATGCTGCGCTTGCTCTCGTGCTCGACCTCTGACGCCCGCCGGCGGCGCTGTGACGCACCTGTGTTGCACGAGGTCGCTACAGGCCGCCACGGCTTCGAACCAAGACGACGTTCTCCGCCGAGCAACCGGGGCAGCGCAGCCGGTACTCGCCTCGGCCCGCCTCATCGTGGGCAAGCGCAGGCATCCATCGTGCCTGCAGCTTGTATTCGTGACATTCGGGGCACTGAACATCCACGACGCCGGACTCAACGACTTGGCGCGCGGCAGCTATCCAGGCGGCTCGCGCACTCATGCGATCGAGCGTATGGGCACGGGGCGGTGTGGGGCAGCGCCGGCAGGCGGCGAAGTGGGGCACGTCGGCTACGGCGGCGTGCGAACATCACGTGTGCCCAAGCACTGGTTGTTCGATCGAGAGGACGCGCGCACCGTCCTGATCGTCAGTGTTCTGATCCTGGCCTTCGCCATTGGCGCAAGCGTCGCCGCGACAGGCATCCCCCGGGTATTCATCGCGGTGTGGATCGCCGCTTCGGTCGCTCAGGTGATCTACGCGATCGTTCGCCTCGTGCGTGAACGACGGGCCGGCAGCGCGCATCGCTCCCGTAGCTGATCGTCCGAACATGAAGTTCGGGTCGACGCAGACGGTCAAGCACAGGGCACTACGCACGCCGACTCGCGGCGGAAGGACACGGCTCCGATCGGCGTCCTCTTGTCACCGCGCCGCGTCTCGACGGCGGCGGACGCCACACTGGACCGGTGACCGAGTTCCACGGCATCAGCGACCGACCTGGGCGCGGCATCATTCCGCATGCTGGGCTGTACGAGTTCTGGACCGACACAAATGTCCCGGTCCGGCTGCATGACGCGACGTTTCTCGGCCTCAACTATCGGCTCTCTAGGGCCGACGCTGTCCATGCTGTTCATCTACGACGACCCCGAATGGACCCCGCCTGAGGCGGCCGCTACCCCGGTCATCCGTTTCAGCTTCATCGGCGTAACCGACTTCCACGCTGACGAAGACCCCGAGGCCTGGAGCGAGCCACCGGTTCCGCCCGGGCAAGTGGCGCTGTTCAACTACGTCGAGCCGGACTGGTTCGACCTGCATGTAGCCGCGCTGCAAGTTCGCTTCTCCGCTCGCCAGCTGCACGTGACGCTGGAGCCGGCCTGAGGGCGGATCCGCTGCTGATGCGCATTGCCGCAGCGAAACGAGCCGCGGATCCGAAGTGGACCCGCTCGCGGCGGAGTGGGGCAGGTCTTCGAGCGAGGCGACCATCACTACCGAACTCTCAAGGTGCAGTTGCGGCCCACTGGCGACGGTCAACCCGTCGAGCGGCGAGGCGCCGTCAGCGATCTCGCGGGAGTCGCACCTACGGCCACTTGAACTGCAACGGCTGACGTGCTCCGGCTCCGCGTCATCCATGCCACGACGTCTAGTAGCCGAAGAATGCTGATCCGGGTGCTGACGTGAGTTGGACGCAGCGCTTCGATCGTCTCGCGCAGCTGCCCGTCACGCAGAACCACGCTCAAGGGGATCCAGGACTCGTCTCCTAGATCGAGGGCCTTGGCTATCACGGAGTCGACGATGGGCACGAGATGCGGGCGCTTCCGAGCCAACAGCTTGCTGGCCCGCGTACGCCCGACGCCGTCGATCTGACGCACAAGTCGCCAGAGCAGGATGGCCCCGTCAAGATCCGCTGTTGAGGCTTCCCACAAAGGCCGGTCTAGCGTGACCGCCCGCAGTGCTTCATGGAGAGGTGCGGAACCCAGCAGGGTGCGAACCGCCGTCGGCCCGTACCGGACGTCCAATAACGAGGCAGCGAGGATGTCGTCGACAACAAAGTGATCGCGGGGGTTGTCCGCAAGCATCCCACTCGGGTCGAGACCGTCGAAAAGTGCGCCGGCGAAGCCTCCGTCAGCGTCGAAGTAGGCCGCCGTAAGGGCAGCTGCATGCGGACTTTCGACGATCTCCCGAATGTTTCGGCGAACACTGTCGATATCCGTCGGCCTAGGCATGCGATCCATCATGACGTTCGTTGGGCCTCGCGTCAGGCGCCTCCGTGCTCCCGAAGTCCGGGCCTTAAGTCTGATGAGTACGGCGACGACGCCGACGCCCAGCCGATCCAGCCGCTCGCACCCGTAGCCGCGGAGCGATCGACCTTGGGGTCGGACGGCTCGCGGCGAAGCGGGGCTGAGTCGCTCGCGCCGGGTGCACGCCGAGGCGGCGGTCGCAGAACTAGGCTGCGCACATGACCTGGAGCCACTTGAAGCGCGCTGAAGAGGGCGTGGTCGTGGTGGCCGTAACTCTCACCTTCGCCATCGTGATTCATTGGCTGGTAGTGGGCTTCGCATGGGGCACCGCTCTCACCCTGATTGGCGTCGCTTTCAGCGCTCTCTCGGTACTCATCTCAGCGCGCGAGCGCAGGCGGCGCGAGCGGCGTACCGGTGCGTCGGCAGACCGTCACTGATCCCGGTTGCGCGAGCCGCCCCGTCCTGGACGGAGCCGACCTCGACTGCGCGGATTGGGGCAGCGTCAGCAGGCGTCGAAGTGGGGGACCGCGGCTACCGGACCTCGCCACAGCCGACGCGGACCTAGGCTCAGGGCGTGCAGACGTCACCGTGGGCTCTGGTCCTGGTGTTGATCATGCAGGTCGCGCTGCTGGGCCTGATGGTCCGTAACGCCGTGGTCGACGGCGCGGGCGCGCTTGGGTGGTCTTGCATCGCCTTGGTTGTGGTCTTATTCGCGATCAGTGCGAGCTGGCTGATCCGCCAGTACCGCCGCAGCCGTTCATAGAAGTCGACGCCCGCAACCGCACGCGGCGGAAGGACTCAGGTCGCCGAAGCGCCCATCTGTCGAAGCTTGGGGTGCACAAATGTCCGGGAGTGATGATGGACGGCCTCTTGGGGTGAGTCCTAGGTTGCGGTGGTGGTGACGGTGTCGGAGTGGGGCGGCGAGCCACGTCAACCGACGGTCGAGGAGCGCGCCTGCCGTGACGCGCTAGATGTGCGACTTCCAGGTCTGGACTACTGGCTCCACGCCGACCCTGACGGCCGACCGTGGATGCTTGTCTCGATGGACATCGTTCGTCGGAAAGCCGTTGTGGCGACGCCACGTATGGACGTCGATCGTCGCGGCGCCCGTGGTGGCTACAGCCCCGGCTACTTGAACTGGGACGATGGCGTGCGCGCGGAGCATGCCGGCATCGATACCTCCGAGGCTCCCGGGGCGCACTTCGATGCTGGGGCTGGGCTGGTCGAACAGGTCGCCTCCTGGTTCGAGGCCCGTCGCGCCGAGTCGAGTCGGAAGCCCTGGTTCCGGCAGACCAGGTGAGGCTTGCGTCGTCGTATTCGCGCGCCGTTGCGAGCTGGATTGGCAGCACTGACTTGGCCGACAGCCGACACAACGGCACGTTCTCCTGGCGCGCCTGTCGCGTACGCGGCGGTTTGACGCACTCCTCAGGGTCGGCCTACGAGGCGCGAGCGGAGGGTTCTCAGCCAGGACTGCGCCAACGCTGGTTCGTTCGCCATAGCGTCCGCGATCAGCTGTCGCGCCGCACCAGTGCGTCCGTAGGCGACCAGTGCCACTGCTTCGGCGAGTGCGGCCCGGGTCCGCTCATCTCTGCCCGGTCCCTGCGCCTCGGCGAGCCAGGTCCGTGGCGCATAGGACCTGGTCAGCTTGGGCTGCTCGTTGCCCAAGTAGCTCCACACCCAAGCGTCCAGGCTCACGCTGGTCACCGACTTGCCGGGCAGGTCCTTCGTCCACGGCTGGTGCTGGGCCCAACGGAACGTGTTCGGGCTGGTCTTGGCCCTCGACGTCACGCCCAGGAAGCGGATCTTCTTCCTGACGACGTCCCACTGCGCGCGTTCGTCCTCCACCCACTCCCGGATGAGCAAGTACACGTCCCGGAACGTGCCGCCACTGGAGGCCACGTCGACGAACGTGATCGGTGTCGATCTGCGAGCCGCCGTGTGGGGCGTCAGGCCCGACGCCTTCAGAACCGATCGGGCGACGTCGCGTTCGGCTACGGAGAGCCGACGACGCTCGACCCCATCCCACTCCCGAGCGAACGACAGCGGCATCCGCGTCAGCGTGGGCGCTTCATCAACGCCGCTGAGCGCGCCGGACAACAGGTCGAACATCGAGTCGAGACTGCGTCCGACGAACGTCAGATCCCCTGACGCGCTCCTGGCCAGGACCTTGCCGGCGCAGCTACTCAACTCCGGGGCGAACCACAGCGAGGGCGTCGTTACGCCGACGAGGAGACCGCCCAGCGCGGCAGGCTCCACCAGGTCCCACCGAAAGGGGGCCGTGTTGGCATCACTATCGCGGTCGGACACGTCCGGCACGCTAACCGAGGTGATGGCGCCAACGGCCTGACATACTCGGTCCCGCACCATTGGGTCACGTCGACAAGCGGCGGAGTGACTCACATGGGGCGTAGTCGTCTAACGACGCTACTGCCTGTTGATCGCAGTAGAGTCGGAACGTGTGGTTTCGCCGGATGCCTGACGACGAGTTCTGGGGTCTGATCGAACTTCTCGGCGGGCAGGCCGTGGATATCGAGCCACTCGTTTCCGCGCTGGCGAAGGGGCCACGCCGTCGCATTCAGCGGTTCGACGACGCTTTGGCGCGAGCTCTGCACGCCCTCGATCTGTACGCGTTGGCCGTGCAACCTGTTCAAGAGCCGGATGACGCCACGGAAGCAGTCACACCGCTCTCCGATGACGGCTTCCTCTACGCGAGGTGCGCGGTCGTCGCGTCGGGGCGGCGCCGATACGAGCAAGTGCTCGATGATCCCAACACGTTCGCTGGGATATGGAGCACCGACGGTGAGGCCCTTCTCGACGCCGCCGGGGAGGCTTGGGAACGCCTCACCGGTCGTGAGTGGGAACACGACCCGCCCGTCAGCGTCGAGACGGGGTCCAATCCCGCCGGTGGATGGCCGGCACCTCCCCCGGCCGTGCTCGAGCCGTCATTCGGTATCGACTGGTCCGAGCACGGAATCATCGAGCCGCGCGACTCGTGGTTCAAGATGCAGCCGCACGACTGGATCCACGTGTCCGGACCAGTCGTCGAACGCGACATCTCCGACCTCATGGCAGAGAACGGCTGGTGGCCAGGCCGATTGACAGTGATAGCGGTCGGCCTCCAGCCAGCCGACTACTGGGACCTGCTGGTCCGGTCGAGAAACTGGGTCCAGAACGGCCCAGGCTTCTTGAAGACGTCGGACGCGGATGCTGCCGTGTATCGGCAGCTCGTGGTGATCACCAATAAGCCTGTGCAGCGGCAGTGGGACCCCGCCACGCGCCAACGAGTGCTTCGAGGCGTCGTCTCACACGTCGTCCTCACTGACCTCACTCTCAAGGAACCCGGACACGGAGCCCTCCCGCAGCTGCATGCATGGCGGGAAGCCGCCCGGGACCTCGTCCCGTTCCCGCCCGCTTGAATGACTGATTCCTGCCCGCCCCCGCGTCGCGAGCGAGGTTCGACTACCTGCATCTGTCACGCGGCGGAGTGCTGCATGCCGGCTGGGCGACGGAGTAGGGCACCGAGGCGTCGGGCCGGAGGCATCGCTTCGCGCGCTTGCCCTGGCATGCTGAGAGCGCGCGGCGCGGGTAAAGGCGGATGTGAAACCGCTTCACAGTCCCCAGCGGACGGTGTGGCCCTAGTTGGCTTGAGCCGGTTCGAGTCCGGCAGCCCGCGCTGCGCCCGATCGCGGCGGATAGACACAGCTCAGCATCGGACATGCCTGATCAGTCGGTCCCTGCCCGGGCAGGTCTCTCCGACGAGCATGGGGCCCCGACGAGCAGGGGCCTTACGACGCCTGTGTGAACCCGACGACGATGTAGACCGCGCAAGCGGCGAACCAGAGCGCGGCAATGGCCGATACCGCGTGGCGTGGTCGCTGGCCCAGGCCCCAGGACACTTCACCAAGAGTCAGCGCACCCACCGCGGCCACTAGGAGGCCGGAGACGATCGGAAACGCTCGATCGTAGGCATCGAGGTGCACCAGGGTCGCCTGCTGTAGGCGCAGAACGCCGAAGAGCGCGATCAGCAGCCCCATCGACAGTTGCGCGATCCCAGCGCCACGCTTCGACGGGCGCCCGACAAGCCACCGACCCGGCGACGTCCGCGCTGAGGCTGGGGTAGACACGGCATCACAGTAGGTCGCACCTGGCAGCCGTATGCCCGCTTTGAAGATGCTTCCCGCGTCCGCCGATGCGCTACTCGGCGGTATACACAGGCGCGACTCTGCGCGGCCGCGGCGTCGACGTCAGTAGGTGACGGACGCTAGCCAGGTTGGATGACGAGGCCGGAGTCGGCCAGATGAGCACCGCAACCCGACCCGGCGGTCAAGTGCAGCCGTCAGCGAAGTCAACGCACCGACGGATCTGCGGCGGCTAGGCCCTGCGGTGGATGCCGGTAGTCACGCGGTAGTCGCTCCCATGGAGTCCATCCGGAATCGTCAAAGCGGGTCCGATACCAGTGGTCGTTGCCGGGTGCCAGGTCCGCAGGCAGCCCATCCGGTGGAGCGTGGCCCGGGCGCCATTCTCGCTGGATGCGCCGCTTGTGGAATCCAGCGTCTCGGATGCGGGCCCGTGCCTCATCGCGTGACCGAGCGAAGAAGACATAGCGGCCGATCCACGTGTCCGCGCCTGCGTCGTCCGCGTCGACGCCATACACGCCGGTCGCATCCACCTCGCCCTGGTGGTCGCGCAGCTGAGCTCGCGTCAGCTTGGGCCTTTTCGTCACGACGCCATCTTGCCGTCCGTCGTGAGAACTGCTCGGACCGCACAGCGGCCTAGCTCTCGCCCAAGTCCAGACGCGGCGGAGTGGGCTACGCCGTCAAGGCGGCGGCGTTACGGGAGGCCGATTCCCGTCCGTTGCCACCCTCCGCCCCAGCGGTGACGATTCCGCGCGTGCAGGTTCTCAGATGAGTCGCACTTGAGTGTCTAGTTCACGATAACGAGCAAGCAGTCCGGCGAAGAAGTCGAAGCCCATGTCAAAGTGATCGACATCCTCTTCGTCACACTCATCCCAGAGCACGCCGATCAACACGCGCACGGCGACGTCAGTCGCGTCGTTGATTGTCGTGCTATTGCCGTTCTTCGCATCAAGGTAGTGCCAGCACAGGACGCGATCCGATTCAAGGCTGTCGGCGTCCTCAACATCTGCGTACCAACGAGCGCACCCGCGTAGGAGCGCAGGACGCAATGGCGGCGGGATGTGCCGAGCCATGGTCATTACGGCGATGCACATGACGAACCTCAGGGCGTGGGCCCGGCCTGTCCCGCGCGCGTGCACCGTATGAGCCACGGCATCCTGCAGCCGCTGCTGCTCCTCGGCGATCGCCTCATGGTGCGCTCGGTCCATCCCCACAGAACGCATCATGCCTGCATGGTCCTAGGCAGGGCGCTCAGCCGGCTCAGATCGGAGGCTGCGCGTTCTCGGCGGAGTGGGGCGCGCCGGCTGGCGGCTGCTAGACGATTCCCGTAGGACCGGTGTCCGGCCAGACTCGGTCCAGGTGATCGGCGGGCGGCTCTGCTTGCGGCTGCCCACCGGCTGTTCTGGTGTGGCTCGCTTCCGGTCTGCGGCCCGCCGGTCACCGTGACGAGGCGTGGCTCAAGAAGGGACTGCCCTGCTCGTAGTAGCACTGCCCACCTCGCCGTCCGCACCGGATCGAGCACAGGCGGGAGCAGCTCATGCAGCAGAAGGCGAAGCACGTCGAGCACGCGGTGATCGGGGTCGACCCTCACAAGCTGTCCGCGACGATCGAAGTCGTCGACGACCACGAGCGCAAGCTCGGCCAAGGACGGTTCACCACCGACCGGGCCGGGTACGCCGCGATGGTGAAGTACGCCAAGGCGTGGCCGGAGCGGGTCTGGGCAGTCGAAGGTGCCAACGGCGCCGGCCGGCCGTTGGCGCAGCGGCTGTTGGCCGACGGTGAGCACGTGGTCGACGTGCCGGCAAAGCTCGCGGCGCGGGTGCGGTTGTTCGACACCGGCCACAACCGCAAGACCGACGCCCACGACGCGCACTCGATCGCGATGGTCGCGGTCCGCACCGCCGGGCTGCGGGTGCTCGCACTGGACGGCGAGCTGGAGGCGATGCGGATGCTGGCCGACCGGCGTGAGGCGCTGACCCGCCGCCGGATCCAGACCGTCGGCCGGCTCCAGTCGCTGCTGGCCGAACTCATTCCAGGACAGGCGAAGAAGGACATCACCACCGGCCAGGCCAAGGCCATGATCGCCTCGGTCCGGCCACGCGGCATCGCCGGGAAGACCAGGCGGCGGATCGCCGCCGAGGAGCTGGCCGAGCTGGTCGCGGTCGAGGCGAAGATGAAGAAGGTCACCGCCGAGCTCAAGGCCATGGTGCTAGCCCGCGGATCGCACCTGATGGACCTGCCCGGCGTCGGGCCTGTGGTCGCGGCCCGGATCCTGGCCGATGTCGGCGACATCGCTCGGTTCGCCGACCGGAACCGGTTCGCGTCCTGGACCGGCACCGCCCCGCTGGATGCTTCGTCGGGCGAGCAGTCCAGGCACCGGCTCTCGCGGGCGGGAAACCGGCGGGTCAACCACATGATCCACATCGCCGCGATCAGCCAGCTCCGCGTCGACAGCGACGGGCGGGGGCCTACTACCTGCGCAAGCGCGCCGCGGGGAAGCGACCGCTCGAGGCGATCCGCTGCCTCAAGCGCAGGATCTCCGACGCCATCTACCGACAGCTCGTCGCCGACGCTGCGGCCGGCGTGGTGAGCGCGGGCCCGGGAGGGCACTGCGGGGCGTCTCAAGAATCCAGCGCGGCCGGCTCTCACCCGCGTACCGGCACTTCGGATCAGCCACTCCCGGGACCCGCACCCACGACGCTACGCCCGACGGCACGAGCCGCGAAGGGGCCGCTCGGGAGAGCCGGTTGACAACAGAAGGGAGCCGGATAGACGCACCCTCCCAGCGACCGATGCGGCTGGCGACTAGGGGTCGCCAGTCAGCAGCTCTCCGTAACCATCAGCAGCGAGTTGCCTTCAGAATCCTTGAACTCAGCAACGTAGAAGGCATCCATTCCCTCGGGGTTCTGACCGTCCGGATAGTCGAGGTACGGACGGACCCTGTCCCAAAACTGATTGCGTTCGGACGCGGGGATGTCGCGAGGGCTGTCTGGGCCATAGACGTGGACGATGCGCACTTGCGGCGACCGGGCTAGACGCTCGAACCGCTTGGCTGCCTTCCGACCAGAACCCCGGTGACGCCAGTAGCGCCCATCCCCGTCGGTCCAGCCACCATCACGATCGGGAACGGACGGGGTGCCCTCCTCGTCGTTGACTTCCCAGCGCGGTTCTTCAGTCGCCACGACGCCAGCATGCAGGACCGTCAGCGAGAGGTGGCGGGTTTGGCTGCCGCAGGGCCCGCTGGATCGGCTTCCGCCGGCGCCACGAGCGTCAACCCACCGGCCCGGTGAGCAGCCAGGGGCGGACCGGCTCGCGGCGGAGAGGGTAGCTCCGGCGGTCGTCTACAGTCTCGGTTCCAGCTGCGACTCTAAAGAGCCCTGTGTCTCACTTGATCGTGGAGAGGTGTTCTATCGATGCGATCTCACATCGTGTTCACCTTCTTCGGTACCAGCGACCTGGACCGAGAGCCGGAAGCTTCGGCCTTCTATGCGTGGGAGGACACCTTGCGACTGTTGTCGAGGCACATCTCTTGGGAAGGGAAGCGGCGTACCTACAAGGTTGCGGTCGAAGTGAGGAGCGGCGTGGGGCTAAGACTCGGTGAGGGCTTCACCGGGAGATCGATTCTCGTCGGTATCGGGTCCATTCCTCACCTGATGGCGCACGTCGACGCCATCACCCTGTGGAAGCACAACGTCTCGCTGATGGCGGCGATTGGAGAACTGTTGTCGCTAACGCACCCAGTGTGGATGCCGGACGAGTGAGGTGTGGGTCGCAATCGTCGGCCCGCCGGTCCCATACGACGACTTCGGGTTAGATCCGGGAAGCTCCGGCCGCGGATCTGACTTGCTGCTGGTCAGTCGGCTACGCCGCACGGCGGGACCCAGTGGGACGCGTCGGCAAGCGGCGCAGTGACGCACGTTGAGTCGCTCCGAGCGGGGATGCTGCAACGGTCGTCCGCTCCTGGCTCTGCGAGTCTCCGGCGCCAGCGGCATACTGCACACTGCCCTGAACGGCCGGATGCCCCTTACGGACGGAGAGAGCGATGACGCAGCCAACGTCGGTGCACCTGACTGGGCGTCCGACGCGAGCGCTGCGAACGCTGATCCCGGGCGCGCTAGCCGCAGGCATCCTGCTGCCTCTTGCTGCGGGGTTCGCGATGTCCCCAGCAGAACGCTGGGGTGCGGTGCTCTCCATCGTGGTGATGTTGCTGATTTGGTTCGGTCTGCGGGCCTGGCATTGGCGACGTGGACCGGGCCGCACAGAGCTACACGTTGAAGTCGGCGGGCTGCGGGTACTGGTGGGAGGCCGCGAACTGCTGGTGCCCTGGGCGGACGTCCGTCAGATGACCTTTCGCGCCGGCGATCGCTACCCCGAGTGGTCTCGCGTCGCGAGCTTCCCGACCTTCGACATTCTCACCAAAGGCCCGGTGTCGATAGCCGCGCCTCTGCTCATCTCGCCGCTTGAAGGTGCGGTTGCCGCCGAGCGGGTGAGAGCTATGGCGCACGCCCAGGGTGTGACGCTCGGGTAGCGCCAGGCTGCTTGGCTTCGCATAAGGTTGGTTGCCATCTCGAGCCGCCGTCGAGGACATCTGAGCTCGCGCGCGGCTAGCGGCGGATAGACGCACAGAGTCATCGGTCACAAGGTGCCGCGGCGATGGCGCCGATGTTGGGCCGAGTTGGCTACATCTCGAAGTGCGCGTCGTCGCCCTACGGCGCCGTTCGTCGCGCCGAGCGCAGGGACTAGCCGTAGATCGCCGCAGCAAGAGCCTCAACGTGGCAGACCCGAGCGGTCCTGTGAACCTAGGGCGGTACTGAGCGCCAGCGCGTGTTGCTCGACCAGGACCGCCGCTAGAACTGATTGCCAATTACCGCTTACGCAGCGCGGACCAAAGTTCAACCCAATCTTGGCGCAGAGTGGTCCCAGGGCGCCGCGGCTTCGTTGGCCGGCGCAGATGGACGACGATCAGCACAGCGAGTACCAGGCCAGCGGTCAAGGCGACCACGCCGCCGAGTCGACTCGACTCGTTGAGCCCGACCACGCCACCGAGTCCGCCCACGATCAGTCCGACTTCCAAGCAGCCCACAATCAAGTACCACCGAAAGTGCTCGTTCCAATCCAGCGGGTAGCGAGGCGTCGTTCGCCACTCTGCAAGCCGCGCCAGCAGCGACGCGCGACCGTCGGGCCCCACGAAGCGACGAGCGTGGTTAGACATGGCGCTCACTTCTGCAGCAGGTCGCTGCGGCGTCGGTCATCCTGATGCGTCCCCACAGCGGTTGGTCGCGCATGGTGGTCAGGCTAACCCGTCCGCCAGTCTGCGGTACTCGCGGCGGAAGGGGGCACCGGGACTTGGCCGGTCGGACGACCGGCTCGCGCAACTTCGTTGACTAGGTTGTGGATATGGCTCGCGACCACGTTCAGCCCGAGGTCGCGTTCGCTGGCATGACCTTCGCCCCGATGCCAGAAGGCACGAAGGCGGAGGCGGTGTTCGCGCTCGTGAAGTTGGACCGGGAAGCGGGCGGGGGCCAGGACGAGTGGTGCGTTCGCACGACGGGCGAGTACAACCGACTCGAGTTCCTGGGTGCGCTCTCGGCTTACGTCCAGGCCCAGTTGCAGGACGAAGCTCAGGGGTGGCTCGAGGACGACGAAGACGAGTAGGCCTGCTCGCGGCGGAATGGGCTACCCGAATGTGATCGGTCAAGACGACCGCGTGTGGCGTACAGGTCCGACAGCATGACCGGTATGGGCGAAGATCAGCATCGAGATGCGCATCGGCGGAAGCTTGCATCGGAGTGGGCGATCTGGACGACGCCGATGACCGCCCAGCAGGCGCGAGAGGCGAGCCAGCTCATCACCGATCGCTTCGACGACGTCATGGCCGGTCCGGTTGATCCACGTTCATTTCTCACGCTCGGGTTGGATCGTTGGAGCGCGGAGGCACTTCGCGCGGGCCTTGCGATGGTCGCGGATGCTGGTGGCGACGTGGGAGTCCTGATGGAGGACGTGGAGGACTTCCTGGTCTACGGCTATCCGTACGAAGAGGGGAGGAACCCTGGCCTGGGCTCCGGTGATCCGCTTCAGGCAGCCGCTCAAGGCGCTGGGCGACTGCCGGCGGGTTGACACACCTTCGCCGAATGAGCGGACGGTGGCATCGACGCAGGGCGCGTCACATGCAGTTGCTCTCGACACAAGACTGCATTGACGGGTGCCAGCCTGGTAGACCGATGCTGTGACCGACCTCTCCGCGCTCCTCGACGTGTCCGCGCTACGGACTGCGGTCGACGCTGACCTCGACTTGCCGCCTCGCCAGCTTCCTCCGAGCAGTGTCAGCCCGGCGCTTCAATCACGACGGGACGAGGTCGCAGTGTGGGCGCTGGGCCGCCTCGGTGGGGCGTTTGTACCGACGCCGGAGGAGGTCGTCCCAGTGAGCAAAGCCGGCCACGGCGTGCGACCGGTCGCGGTTTGGGACCTACCCAGCCGACTTGCCTACCGGGCCCTTGCCGACAGGCTTCGGCCGGAACTGCCGCTCTCGGACCGGAGCACGGCCGCCTACCGGGCGTTTCTCCGCGCGCCGCTCGCACACGGCCCGAAGTACGTCGTTGCGTCAGACATCGCCGCGTGTTACGAGCAGATCGACCATGCGCTGTTGTCCGCCGAGTTGGTTGCACAGACGGGCGACCACGCCGCGGTGGACGCAATTGCGTGGCTGCTCCGGTCGGCGGGCTCAAGAATGTACGGGTTACCACAACAGTCTGCCGCAAGTGACCTGCTTGGGGACGCTCTCTTGCGGCGCCTGGAACGCGCCCTCGTCCGCCGCGGCCTGAACGTGAGCCGGTACAGCGACGACTTTCGTTTCGCCTGTCATACCTGGTCTGAGGTTGCTCGGTCTGTGGAGGTACTTGCGTCGGAAGCCCGGACGCTCGGCCTCACCGTCAACGAACTCAAGACCGTGACGTGGGGAGCGGCGAAGTACAAGGACCATCTCGACGAGGCGGACCGGCTGCGGCACGAGATCGCTGACGAGGCCGAGATCGACCTGACTCAGTACAACCTGGAGTACGACGGGACCGTCGTTGCCGAGCCGCCGACGCAACATCAGATCGACGCGCATGCCTCGGTCCTGGTGTTGGAGCGGTGGGCACGGGTCGCTGGCCGAGGGCGTGTCGCGATTGCACGCAAGGCGGAGCATCGTGCGGTCCTAGATCTTCTACCGGCCGCGCTCGCGCAACTCAGCGCAGACCGAGAGACCGACCCGCGTGTTCTCGACCTATGCAACCGGCTGCTCCGGTTCGAGAGGACGACCACGCCAGCGGTCGCCTCTTACCTCACGACCCGCGACGACGCCGAAGTGCTCGGCTCGTTCGACCGGCTCCTCAAGTCAAGGCCGTACCTGAACGGATGGCAGACGTGGTGGCTTCAGCAGCCGATGACACGCCACGCCGGGTTTGCCACTGGCCCCGGCGCGAAGGGGCGGGTCGAGTGGGCGCGGACCGCGCTTGTCGCCGCCGACCACACCCCCGTTCTACGTGCGCATGCCGCCCTCGTGCTCGCGCGACACCGGAAGGTCGACGAGGCGGAACTCCTTGCAATCTACGACCGGAGCAGCGTCACGGTTCGGCCAGTAGTCGCCGCGGCGGTCGCGCTTCTCAAGCCGTCCGCGGCCGTCCGTTACGCCGTAACGGGCGACTCCGCGCTAAACCGTTGGACTTACGAATGGTCTGAACTCCATGCCTAGCGACAACGACCTCTCCCGTTCGGCTGAGGCTGCACTGGACCGGCTCGCCGCCCGCTATGCCGAGCACCTACATCTCGCCGGATCTTCCCTAACCGACCGCGGTAGGCACGCCTCGCGGCCGGAGCAGACGCGGGAGGCCAACGCGGTCGTTGACATGGTCGCTGTTGCGGAAGCCTTCTCAATCGACCGGCTCCTTGACAGCTGGCCGAGCACCCCGCCGGCCAACGTCGGTACGTGGAAGAAGCGGCAGAAGGCCTGGCTGGACGTCGGGGCGGATCTCACGGGCGCGACGTCCTGGGCCGCGCTCATGGGATACGTGGAGGTCCGGAACGCTTTGCAACACGGCCTCGGCCGGCTCACTGACCAGCAGATGGGTAGGCGCGACCAGACGCTGACCCGCGTCGCTGCGTCCGGCGTCGACCTCAATGGCGACAGGGTGACAGTCCGCGACAACGACGTCGACCGGTGTTACTGCACCTGCCGCAATTTCGTGCACCAGGCGGACAAGATCGCGCTTGGCGCGACCTAGCGGAGCGGCCGAACGCAGGCGTCAGAGAGTGTAGCGGCGTGCTAACGACACACTCATTCCCCTGCGGCACCCATGCCTCGTGGGCGGCGGTATGACTCAGCCCGTCTCAGCTGGAGCGACCGCGCTGGCTCCGCGGGCGGCACGATGCTGCGGGGCCTCGTCCGCTTCGATCCGGCGGCGGTCGGGGGCCAAGGTGGGACCCCGGCGTTCACGACGAGCAGGGGCCGGTGGAGTCGATCCTCCTCGAATCGGACCCAGTTCAGCGAATCCGGGCGTACTGAAGCGAGCAACCTGTACACGCGAGCTGAAGCCAGGCCTGATCAGCATGATGGTTCAGGTCACAGCCCTGAGCGCGTAGCGGACCGAGGACAGGTTGAGCAGAGACAGACAGGAAGATGAGAGCGGCGCGTATCCAACCAACTTTTCGGTCGATGAACTGGCTAGGGCATGGCAACGCCGTGAACTAGAGCATGCGGACGCGTTGGACGACTGCCTGCTGATCGTCGCCATCGGGGAGCCAGACCTCGCTTGGGATCTTCTGACCACGATCGTGTCCGGCGCTGACGCTGAGGACGATCTCGCGGATGTCGGCTCGCACCTGATCGAGGACTACCTCAGACGACCTGACGCGCGTGTTGAGGCGATCGCCGAGCGAGCACGAGTCGACGGGGCGTGGGCCTTCGCGTTGTCGATGACCTGGGTCCGACAGCCAAGTCGCCGACACCCCGACCGGTACGCCGTGCTGCGCAGGTGGGTTCGCACCATCAACTAGCTTTCGGCGGTCGGAACCGAGGTCGTGGTCTATAACCCGCGATGGGGTCTGACCTGCTCGCGGCGAGGTGGGGCAGCCGAAGCGCTTGCGCCGAGCAATCCTGACACCTCGATCGGCGCTCGCCTCGCGTTAGTTGCCCTGACGTGACCCGAACGCGCTCAGTGGCGCTCTGTCGCGGTCCGGTGCGGGTCGGGCGCACGGAGATCTGACTGACCCGGCGCGTTGTCGGAGCACCCTGCAAGGATCAATGACATGTCCACTTACAGCGCCGATTACCTGAACCGGCTCCTAGCCGCAGTCGAGGAGTTCGAGCGCGCGTTCGAAGCCTGGCTGGAGACGCAGGTCGAGGGCGATCACATGTCCTCTCGCGGGAGGCTCCCCACGGTGTGGCCGCGTGAGGGTGTCACGGCGGGGCAGGTGCGCCCCCTCGAGTTGGCGGTTGCTGAGGCCGCCGGCTTGGCTGCCCGCGCGGTAGCAGTCACCGGCGCGTACATCGGCGTACAGGGAGTTGGGGAGCTCGACCCCATCGCGAACTGGGGCCTAATGTCGGCACCGATGGCACTGTTTGCTCCGTCGGACATCCGCTCGACTGCAGCCACCATGCGGGGCCGGCTGCGATCGATGATCGCGGACGCCGAGGCCGACGCCTCGGACCTGCCAGCCTTCGCCCCCGCACAGCTTCACCCCACGATTTGGGCGGCAGCGGCCAATCATTGGACCACCCATCAGTACCGGGTTGCCGTCCGTGAGGCGGCCGAGGCACTGACAGTTCACTGGAAGACCAAAGTCGGTCGGAACGATGTCGACGACACAGTGTTCTGGCAGCAGACCCTCTCGGCCGGTGAACCCACACCAGCAGCACCAAAGCTGGTGTGGCCAGGCGACGCCACGGACAAGACCGTCAAGAGCATGCGAGGTGGCCTCAACCAGCTCGCAACTGGTCTCAACCTGACAGTCCGGAACGTGACCACGCACACCCGGACTGACCTCAGCGAGCAGGAGGGCATGGAGCGCCTTGCCGCCTACAGCTACTTTGCTCGCCTACTAGACAAGTGCGAGTTGCGGCGTGCAGATGGAGATGACGACATCTAAAGCCGCACGATGGGCCAGTTTGATGCACCGTCAGGCTCAAAGGGCATGGCGTGGCAATCGAGTCGCGACAATGTTGCGCATGCACGCTCCGTTGTGCAGCGCGGAGGAAAGGCAAATGTCGAGGGAGCTCGGACCCAAGCACCACGCGATTCTGAGTCAGGTGATCGACTTCTATCTAAACCGGTCGCGCGATTTCAACGGGCTGCCTTTTGATGGCGCACCCACCGATCCCAAGGCCGAGTTGCTCGCCGACCTGGTGCGCGCCGGACTCCTGCAGGTCGTTTCGGACACCGACTGGATGAACCCTCACATCAGGCCTTGGCAGTCGCGGCGCGACGCTGAGAGCCAGGTGCAATCACTGACCGCTGGAACACGCGTCTGCCTTTACCCGACACCCGAGGCGTTGACTGACACGGAGCCCAACCGGCCGCCATCAGACGAGCCCTACACCACCCGTATGGCGAAGGGCGGTGGGACTCTGGAACTAGCATATTTTCAGGTCGACGTGCTGGAGAACTACCGCAACGACCCGAGGTACGACTTCGTCTTCCACGACTTCGGCGCTAGGTGCGGCGTTAGCAACGAAACCTACGAGGACGAGAACGAGCCCCGCCACGATAAGACGTCCATCTCGCACATCGGCTTCGCATACGACGTTTCCACTACCGACCCTGATTCGTCGCAGCCCATCACCCGCACCGTGTGCGCGTTTCTCTGCGATCTTCGTGGCCTGAGTGCTCGTCACCAGCAGCGTTGGCGGACCTACGAAATCACAACCAGCGACAGTTTGCGGCCTCACCCCGTTTGGTGGGGTCAACAGATGGGTCGCTGGCCCGATGGGCTAGGCCCATTCGCTCGATTCTTCTATGAATTAAGGACCTGGAACGAGCTGCATAGTCGCATCGGCCGCGAGCCACTCCTCAACACTATTGACCGGCCCAGAGAGTTTGGCTGGGTGCTTCGCCCGTCACGTGCCGAGTACGACCATTTTGTGCACCTGCTCGACAAGCTTCTTTCAGAAAACATTAGGCATAAGGCCCTCAACGAACTTGGCGTTGATGAGTTTGACACCAATGGGCACAAGATCGGCACGTTGAAGCGGTTGGAGCTCTTGCTCGTAAGTCAGGGCGTGGACGCCGATCAGGCCAGCAGAGCCTTGCAGCCCTTTAGGACCGTTCGTCGAGATCGGCAAGGGCCAGCGCATAGGTTAACTGAGAACGTAACCGACAAGGATTTCGTCAGGCGTCAGGCGCTACTCTTGCTCGATGTCAATCGCAGTCTGGCGACATTGCGCGACTATTGGGCTTCGCATCCCGCGAATCGCGAATGGTCGGCACCCGACTATGCCGAGCGTGCTGGTTATTGGCTCTGAGGCGGGAGGAGCGTCTTGGCGACTCCCAGCTGACACAGCCGTAAAAACGGGCAACGTCACAGGCGTTGGTCCGGGACCACCAGCTCGTGCCCTTCGGCGCCGCCGATGAGCCTTACGTCGGCGACTGCCGGGATGCCGGTGTTCAACTTCGTCGGAAGGCACCTAGGCGCGCGACCCGTCTAGCCACGGCGGTTCGACGCGCTCCTCTTGGGCGCCCGGCAGCATCAACCCGCGCCCCATGTGGACGGTGCGACCGTAGCCCTTTGTGGGCGGTTCGACGCGGCATCAATCTGGGCGGTAGGGGGCAGGTAGCAAGGGGGGCTTCGCGAACGCAGTGCGCTATGTGCCGGAGCTCCAAAAGCAGCCGGGAATCAGACCGACCTTCTGGGCTTGGCTGCGACGTGGGGTGCCCCCGAGAGGAGCCGTCGCGTTCGGCCGCTCGTGCCTCGCGGCCGGGCCGCTCCTCCCCAGGATCCTCTCGGGGTCCCCGACGAGTTCCTTCGTCACTCGTTCGGTGCCCCCGAGAGGATTCGAACCTCCGACACACGGTTTAGGAAACCGTTGCTCTATCCCCTGAGCTACGGGGGCGTGGCGCGGCCTGCGGCGGCGCCTCGGGAAGGCTAGCCGACCCGGGCGGCGGAGCGTGCGCGCGTCCGCACGTCCGGCGCAGCGGGCGGCGCTCGACGCGCGGTCCCGGCGCCGAACCGGTATCCCTTGTGGTGGCGGGCGAGCCCACCCCCGCCTCGTACTCATCCGCGTCGGGGGACGTAGCGCAGGGGCAGGCGATGAAGGTCACCACGGCGGGACTGGTCAGGACGTCAGCAGGGCTCTTCGTGCTCGCCGGCGGGCTGTTCGGCGCCGGCTTCCTGTTCTCCGGGGAGGCCGCCGCAGGAACCGACGACGTACCCGTCGTGGCCGAGACCAGCGCTCCTGCAGTCGTTCCCACGTCCCAGGCCCCTGTGGTCGACGTCGACGCGACGGCGGGTGACGCCCCGGCAGCGCCCGCCCCCACGGTGGTCCAGACCCAGGTCGTCACGGTCACCGTCCCGGCCGCCGTCCCGACGTCGCAGGCGCCCGCGGCCCCCGAGCCGGCGGCACCGGGCAAGGACAAGGGCGGGGACAAGGGCGGGGACAAGGGCGGGGACAAGGGCGGGGACGAGGGCGCGGTGGAACCGGCTCCCGAGCCGACCGCCGCCCCGGGACCCACCCCGGTCCACCCGTCCGAGACGACCGGCAAGCCGCCCAAGCCGCCGGGCAAGGACAAGGGCGCCTCGCCGACGACCGATTCGCAGGAGGCGGTCGCCGGTCCGTGACCGGCCGTAGCGTGGACGGGTGACCGAGCTCGTCCTGGTGCCCAGCCCGCTGGTCGGGCCGCGCACCTGGACCGACGTGGCGCGCGTCCTCCGCGGGGACGGTCGCACCGTGCACGTCGCCGACCTGCGCGACGTCCCCACGGCCCCGGACCCGGCCGACGAGGCGCGCCGGACCCTCCGCTGCCTCCTCCACCACGGCGCCGGACCGGTGGCCCTCGTCCTGCACAGCAACGCCGGCCTGTACGCCCCGCTCCTGGTCGAGGCCGCCTCACGTGACGTCGAGGCGGTCGTGCTCGTCGACGCCGGCGTCGTGGGCGACGGTCCGACCGTCCCGCTCGCGCCCGCTCGCCTGCTCGACCACCTCGCGGGGCTCGCTGACGAGGACGGGCTGCTGCCGCCCTGGTCGCGCTGGTGGCCGGCGGACGCGCTGGAGCAGGTGCTGCCGGATCCGCGCGTCCGGGCCGAGGTCGAGGCCGAGCTCCGACCGGTGCCGCTCGGCTACCTACGTGGCCGCGTGCCGGTGCCGGACGTGCGCGTGCCCACCGCCTACCTGCGGCTGTCGGCTGCTTACGACGACGAGCTGCGCACCGCCTCGGCCCGCGGCTGGCCGACCGCCTCGCTCGACGGGGGTCACCTGCACCAGGTGGTCGAGCCGCTCGCGGTGGCCCGTGCGATCCAGGCGCTGCTGGTGACCCTCGGTGCAGGAGGAGACGGGCGCTAGGAGCGGTCCGAGGCCTCGCGGTCGGCCTCGCGCACGTCCGCGCTGCGCTCCTCGGGCCCCGGGCGCCCGTCGGTGCCCGAGTCGTCGAGGTCGGCGCCGAGCACGTCGTGGTCGCCGTCGCCCTCGTCCGCGTTCAGCATCGGGGTGTCGGCCTTGCTGGGGCGTGCGTCCATGCGTCCACCCTGCGCCCACGCGGTCGGTCGCGCACGGTGACGCCGGAGGGCGAACAGGCGATACCGGTCACCGCGGCTCAGGTGCGCGGCGACGGGCGCCGAACGGGAGGACGTGCAGCCCGTCCTGACCCGTGCCGCGTCCGCGGCGGCCGACCCGTCCCAGCCGATGGGGACGGCCGCGGCCGAGCTGCTGCTGCGCCGCGCCACCTGGGGTCCCACCCCGGCCGCCGTCGCCGCGGCCGCCCGCCTGCCCGTCGCGACCTGGGTGTCGCGCCAGCTCGCCGCAGCCACCGCCCCCGACCCGGTGGTCGACGCCCTGCTGCCCGCGTGGCCGCACCTGGGCCGCAGCATCGCCGACGCCACGGCCGCGGCCGGCGGCGTCTGGACGGGGGAGTACCTGTCCCAGCTGACCGAGTCGACCATCGCCCGCACCATCTGGTCCGAGCGCCAGCTGCTCGAGCAGATGGTCTACCTGTGGTCGAACCACCTGAACGTCTCGCTCTGGGGCGACGGCGTGCACCTCAGCCGCCACCAGTACGACCGGGTGATCCGCACCCACGCCCTGGGCCGCTTCGCCGACCTGCTCGTCGCCGCCATCACCCACCCGGCGATGCTGAAGTACCTCAACGCCGACAGCTCCCGCACCGGACGGATCAACGAGAACCTCGGCCGCGAGCTGCTCGAGCTGCACACCCTCGGTGTCGGCAACCACACCGAGACCGACGTCAAGCAGAGCGCGCTCGCCCTCACCGGCCTGTCGGTCGACCGCACCACCGGCGAGTTCCTCTACCGCTCGAGCTACCGGTACGTCGGCGCCCTGCAGGTCGCCGGCTGGAGCCACCCGAACACCAGCGCGGCCGACGGCATGACGGCGGTCCGCTCCTACCTCGTGCACCTGGCGCGGCACCCGCACACCGCCCGCCGGGTCGCCACCAAGCTGGCCGTCCGCTTCGTCTCCGACACCCCGCCCGCTGCGCTGATCGACCGGCTCGCCGCGGTGTACCTGTCGAACGACACCGCGATCGCGCCCGTGCTGGCCGCGCTGTTCAGGTCGGCCGAGTTCCTCGCCAGCGCGGGCGCCAAGGTGCGCACCCCGCACGAGGACCTCGCGGCGATGCTGCGCCTGCTCGCCGTGCCGGCGCCCCCGGTCGACAAGGTCCGCAGCTCCATGCAGGCCTGCCGCTGGACCCTGGACGGCATCGGGCACGCCCCGCTGGCCTGGCGCCCGCCGAACGGCTACCCCGACGTGGCCGGACCCTGGACCAGCCCGAGCGCGATGCTCGCCCGCTTTAACATGCACCTGTCCGTCGCGTCCGGGTGGTGGCCGAAGTTCGACGGCTACGGCGGTCCCTCGACCGTGCTCGGCACCACGCTGCCGACCACCCACGGTGCGCTCGTCGACGCCATGGCCGCTCGGCTGATGGTTCCCCGGCCGAGCGACGCCCTGCGCACCGCGATCTGCACGTTCTTCGAGACCACGCCCTCCACGCCGCTGAACAGGTGGAGCCCGATGTCGACCTGGCGCATCGGCCACCTCGTCGCCCTCCTGCTCGACCACCCCCACCACACCCTCAGGTGACCGCCGCCATGACCGTCGCTGACGCCGTCCCCGCCGCCGCCTGCGGCTGCTCGCCCGAGGCGGGCTTGTCCCGCCGCGCCGTCCTGCGCGCGATGGCCGCCGGCGGTGCGCTCGGCGCCGCCTACGCCGTCGCCGGCGACGGCATCCACAGCCGGTACGCCTTCGCGTCCGAGAACGTGGGCGACACCGTCGTGATCCTCTCCCTGCGAGGCGGTTTCGACGGCATCTCCGCGATCGCGCCGATCGGCGACCCGCACTACCTCACCGCCCGTCCCGGCATGGCGGTCGCCGCGAGCACCGCCATCCAGCTCGACCAGACCTTCGCGCTGCACCCCGCCATGGCGCCGCTGAAGCGGTGGTGGGACTCCGGGCACCTCGCCGTCGTCACCGACGTCGGCCAGGCCGACCCGACCCGCTCGCACTTCGACGCGATGGCCGAGATGGAGCGCGCCGCACCGGGTTCCGGTCTGCGCACCGGGTGGATCGACCGGCTCGCCAGCGCCCGCGGCACCACCGACGCCCTCGACGTCGCCCAGGTCGGCTCGAGCAGCGCGCCGTCGTCGTTCATCGGCCCGGTCGCCGAGAGCGTCGTCCGCTCAATCGACTCGTTCACGATGACGGGGACGAGCACGCCCGCCGAGGTCGCGGCCTGGTCGACGGCGCTCGGCGCCCTGCACGCGGGCGCGCCCACCAACCTGCGGCAGTCGGTGCAGACCATGCTCGGTGCCGTCGGCACCGTGACGGGCATCAAGGCGCAGCCCTGGACGCCGCACGCCGACTACCCGCGCGACGGCAACGGCAACCTGACCCCGCTCGCCGGCGCCCTCGCCGACACCGCCCGCCTGATCAAGGCGCGCGTGGGGCTGTCGGTGGCGACGATCGACTCCGGCGACTGGGACATCCACGAGGGGGCGGGCGTCAACACCACCTGGGGCCGCACCCCCCGCAAGCTGGACGAGCTCGCACGCGCGATCTCGGCGTTCGCGGCCGACCTCGGCACGCACCTCGCCGACGTGTCGATGGTGACGCTGTCGGAGTTCGGCCGGCGGGTCGCGCAGAACGGCACCGACGGCACCGACCACGGGCACGGCAACATGGTGCTGGCGCTCGGCGGCGGCATCAACGGGCGGCGCGTGCACGGCAGCTGGACCGGCCTCGCACCCGCCCAGCTCGTCGACGGCGACCTGCCCGGTCGCACCGACTACCGCGACGTGCTCGCGAACGTGCTGACCCGACGCACCTCGACGACGGCGGCGCACGTGAGCGCCACCTTCCCGGGCCTGGTCACCACCTCGCTCGACCTCGCCCGGCCGCGCTGACCGCAGCGCCGCGCGGCCTGCGCCGTCGTGCCGACGGCGGTGGGTAGCGTGGCTCCGTGCCCGACCAGCCCGAGACGCCGACCCCGCCCGGGGACGCCGTCGTCGCGCCGGACACCGTGCTCGACGGCTGGGAGCGCGACCTGCGCGCCTTGGCCGACGCCGACGACCTGCTCGACCTCGACGACGCCTCGCCGCTCGTGCTCGACCTCGGTGCCGCGCACCCGTCCGGCATCGCGTCGTTCCTCGCGGGTCGCGAGACCCTGCTGTCGACGCTGTTCCGCGAGCCCGCGCAGCTGAGCGAGGCGCTGCGCCGGGCCCGGGCGATCCGGGTCGCCAGCGCCCGCCTCGTCGACGACCTCGGGCTGGCCGGCAGCCAGCTCGCCACCGGTCTGCTCGTGCGTCCCGCCGACGGCGGTCGCCCCGCGCTGCGCGCGCCCGTGCTGCTGCGCCCGCTGGTGCTCGTGCCGCGCGGCGCGTCCGACTTCGAGCTGGTGGCGCGGGGCGAGCCCCGTCTCAACCCCGCGCTGGAGCGGCTGCTCGCGGCCTCGGGCCGCGCCGACGAGGCCACCGCCGACATCGCGCGGCTCACGCCGGTGCTCGAGCGGCTGGGCGGACGCGTGCACGACCGCACCGTCGTCGTCGCCCTCGGCGACGTCGAGCCGGGCCTGGTCGCCGACCTGGCCCACCGGCGCCGGTCGATGGCCACCCACCCGGTGGTCGGCAAGGTGCTCGGCACGGTGCCCGCCGAGCGCA
>NZ_BAAHAF010000013.1:0-24748 GCF_054777815.1 Angustibacter speluncae
CTCGCGCGCGCGGGCCGCGAGGGTGCGCAGCGCGACCGCCTGGTCGTCGCCGGTGGCCGCCACGAGCACCGGCGTCGACCGGGGCATGCCGATGCGGCCGAGGGCGCGCGCCGCGCGGATGCGCACCTCGACCGCCTCGTCGTGCTCGAGCAGGCGCAGCAGGCCGTCGACGGCGGTGACCGCGCCGTCGAGCCCGGCGATCTCGGCGGCGGTGGCCCGCCGCAGCGCCTCGGGGTCGGACATCGCCGTCACCAGCGCGGGGTGCGCCGCGACGCCGATGCGCAGCAGCGCGGTGGCCACGATCCGCGGGGGGACGTCGGCGCGGGTGCCGATGGTGGCGAGCAGGGGGAGCGCGGCGCGCGGCGAGCCGATGCGTCCGAGGGCCCGGGCGGCGACGGTGCGCACCTCGGGGTCGGGGTCGGCGAGCAGCTCGACGAGGTCCTCCGCGGCGCCCTCGCGGCGGCAGGCACCGAGCAGCTCGGCCCCGCGGGCGCGCTGCACCGGGTCGCGCGAGGTGAGCCGGTGCAGCGCGCGCGCGAGCGAGCCGCGCTGCTCCAGGACGCGGACGACCGACTCGTGCGTCTCGCCCCGCACCTTCACCAGCATCGCCTCGAGGTCGGGCTCGATCGCCCGCCAGCGGGGACGGTCGAGCGCCACCAGCGCGCGGGCGGCCTCCTCGGTCTCGTCCGGCTCGCCGGCGACCAGGGTCAGCAGCAGCGGCCGCAGCGGCTCGGCCACGGCCAGGCGGCGGGCCTCGCGGCGGCGGTTGGACCACCGGCGCGCCACGGTCAGCAGCGCGAGGGCGACGACCAGGACGCCGATGGCCGCGATGACCAGGCTGAGGGCCGCCGCGGGAGTCATCGCCGTGCGCGGGCGAGCACCGCCTGCACCCGGCTCACGAGCTCGCGCGGGCTGAACGGCTTGACGACGTAGTCGTCGGCGCCGGTGACGAAGCCGGTCTCGACGTCGGCCTCCTGCGCCTTGGCGGTCAGCAGGATGACCGGGGTCGCGGCGGTGCCGGGGTCGGCCCGCAGCTCGCGGGTGACGTCGATGCCCGACAGCCCGGGCATCATCACGTCGAGGACGACGAGGTCGGGTCCCCACTCGCGCACCGCGTCGAGGGCCTGCAGGCCGTCCTCGGCCTGGCGGACCTCGTAGCCCGCCTGCTCGAGCTTGAAGGTGACGAGGTCGCGGATGTCGCGGTCGTCGTCGACCACGAGCACGCGCGTGGCATCGGTCGTCGGCACCCGTGTCCTCCCGTTCCCGGCCCCGGTTCGCAGCAGCGTAGTCCCGGGGTGGCCGAGGACGCCGCAGGCGAGTTGGATGGCGTCATGCGCACCAGACGGCTCGGCCGGATCGGGTTCGACTCCTCGGTGCTGGTCTACGGCGCCGCGATGCTCGGCGAGGTCGACCAGGACACCGCCGACGCCTCGCTGCAGGAGGCGTTCGACGCCGGGATCAACCACGTCGACACCGCCGCGAGCTACGGCGGCTCGGAGGAGCGGCTCGGCCCGTGGGCGGAGCGGCTGGCGTCCCCCGAGGTGTTCCTCGCGACCAAGGTCGAGGAGCGCGGGTACGAGCAGGCGTGGGCCTCGATCAACCGCTCGCTCGCGCGGCTGCGGGTCGACCGGGTCGACCTGCTCCAGATCCACGCCGTCGGCGAGCTCGACGTGCTCGACCAGGTCACGGGCGACCCGGGTCCGGCGTCCGGCGCGCTCGCCGCCGCGGTGCGTGCCCGCGACGAGGGCCTCACCTCCCACCTCGGCATCACCGGCCACGGGCACGAGGCTCCGTCGGTGCACCTGGAGGCGTTGCGGCGCTTCGACTTCGACGCCGTGCTCTCGCCGTGGAACCACCTGCTCAGCACCCGCGAGCCGTACGCCACCAGGTTCCGCGAGCTGCTCGACGAGTGCGTCCGGCGCGACGTCGCGCTGCGCACCATCAAGACGGTCGCCCGCCGCAACTGGCTGCCGGGCGAGGAGCAGCCGTACGCCACCTGGTACGAGCCGTGGGACGACCAGGAGCACCTCGACGCGTGCGTCGCGTTCGTGCTCGCCGAGGAGGCGGTCAGCGGGTTCCCGTCGGCGGGCGACGTGCGGCTGCTGGCCGCGACGGTGCGGGCGGTCGAGCGCGCCGAGGGCCCGGACGCGCTGACCCCGGACGAGGTCGACCGGGTGCTCGCGCAGGCGCCGGCCTACTCCTCGCCGTTCGACCGGATGCCCGCCTGAGCGAGCCGCATCGACAGCATCTGCGCCGTGCGGCGGGTCAGCCGGGCGGTGGTGTCGTCGGACGGGCGGGTCCAGGCGACCTCGAGCGTCCCGATCACCTCGTCGCCGACGGCCAGGTCGGCCGTCTCGACGTCGTCGAGCGTCCCTGCCTGGACCCGCACGACACCGGCGCGCACCCGCACCCCGTGCGCCAGCCCCGCCTCGACGCAGCCGCGTGCGGACGCCCCGACGGCGGCCGCGGGGTCGCGGTCGCCGACGAGGCCGGTGGACCACAGCTCGGTGACGGCGGTGCCGAACTCGGTGATCGAGCGGTCCTGGCGCAGGCGGTGCCGGTCGGTGACGTCGGTGAAGAAGATCGTCAGCCCCTGCGGCGAGGGGATGATGCGGTTCTCGTACCAGCGGTCGTACGGCTCGTAGTGCTCCTCGATCTGCAGCGACCGCTGCTCGACCATCGCCCGGTGGTAGGCGAGGTAGAACGGCTGACCGACGGCGTCGGGGAACTCGTCCCACATGCCCTTGCCGAGCAGGTCGTCGGCCGGACGGCCGTAGAACTCGGCGGCCCGGTCGTTGAGGTAGACGAACCGCCACTGCGTGTCGACCGCGATGAACGGGTCGGACACGCCGCGCAGGATGGCGTCGACGGCCGAGCGCATGTCGCGGGTGCTGCCGCCGGCGTCCCAGGCGTCCAGCGCCCACCCGGTGGTGGGCACCCGGGCGGTCACCGTGGTGCCCTCGCCGGGTGCCGTGCGCACGTCGAGGACCCCCGAGGCCACACCGATCCGGTTGCGCATAGACCGGCGGCCGAGCCCCTCCGGCACGTCCGCCGCGGCGCCGACCCCGTCGTCGCGCACCACCAGCTCCCAGGCGCCGTCGCGCTCGCGGACGCTCACCTCGACGGTGCGCGCGCCCGCGTGCCGGGCCACGTTGCGCACCGCCTCGACGGCGACCTCGTAGAGCACCCTGGCGGCGTCCGGACCGGGGGAGCCCTCGACCTCGAGGTGGTGCCGCGCGCTCGGCACCAGGTTGAGCAGCAGCGTCCCGAGCGCGGGGCCGAGCCCGTCGCGAGCCAGCGCCTCCGGCTCGGCGTCGGTGACGAGGTGCCGCAGCCGGCGGCCCGCAGCGGCCAGCTCGCGCGCGACCTCGGCCAGCTCGGCGTCGACCTCGGGGGAGACCCCCTCGGCGCGGCGCAGCGCGGTGGCACGTAGGCCGAGCGCGGCGAGCACCTGGATCGTGTCGTCGTGCAGGCCACCGAAGATGCGCGCCCGCTCGGCGTCCTGCACCGCGAGCAGCTCGTGCAGCAGCGACGAGGACACGGCGCCCTCCGACGTCACCCGGGCCGCCCCGGCAGCAGCCCCTCGCGCACCGCGACCGACAGCGCCTCGAGCTTGGAGTGCACGCCGAGCTTGGCCAGCACGTTGGCCACGTGGTTGCGCACCGTGTTGACGCTGACGTGCAGCCGCGCACCGATCGCGGCGTTGCCCAGGCCCTCGGCGACCAGCCCGAGCACCTCGCGCTCGCGCGGGGTCAGGTCGGACCCGACGCCGGCCGGCCCCTGCTGCATCCGCGCGATCAACCGGGCCAGCAGCGCCGGGCTGACCATCGCCTCACCCGCCGCCGCCGAGCGGACGGCGAGGACGAGGTCCTCGACGCTGCGGTCCTTCTCGAGGAAGCCTGCGCAGCCGTGCTCCATCGCCCGCACCATCGTCGCCTCGTCGGCCGCACCGGTGAGGACGACGATGCGCGCGCCCGGTGCCACCTGCTTGAGGTCGGGGATCGCGTCGACGCCGCTGCCGTCGGGCAGCCGCTGGTCGAGCAGCACGACGTCGACCTCGTCGACGGCGAGGCGGTGCCGCGCGGACGCGAGATCGCCCACGTGCCCGACGACCTCGAGGTCGTCCTCGGCGGCCAGCAGCGTGCTGACGCCCGAGGCGAACATGTTGTGGTCGTCGACGACCAGGACCCGAGTCGGCCGTGCCAACGTGCCTCCACCCCCTCCGAGCGAGTACGCGTTCGCCAACGTACACACCCCGCTAGTGCGTTCGCACCAGAACGGGGGGTGCGTCGGCAGCCGGTGCGGCGCAGGGCGTCCCGGGACAATTCGCCACGTGGACTCCCCGACCCGGCCGCTGCGCGCCGTCCTGGCCGACGACGACCGGTTGTTCCGGGACGCGGCCGCAGCCGCTCTGCGCGCCCAGCCCGAGATCGAGCTCTGCGCCGTCCTGCCGGACGGGTCGCAGGCGCTCGACGTCGTGCGCCGGCACGAGGCCGACGTCCTGGTCACCGACTGGTCGATGCCGGGCGGGGGAGCCGACCTGGTGGCCGCGGTGGTCGCCGCCTCGCCGGCGACGCGGGTGGTCGTCGTCACCGGCAAGGACGACGTCTCCACGGCGCTCGCGGCGGTGCTCGCCGGCGCGCGCGGCGTCGTCAGCAAGGTGGGGCTCGACGTCGACCTCGGGCGCTGCGTCACCCGGTGCGCGCTCGGCGACGCCGTGCTCATCGGCGCCGGCCCCGCGGCCGTGCTCGACGTGCTCGTCACCGCGTTCCCCCGCCGCCCCGCCTGACCACCCGGTGCGGATGCACCAGGGAGAACGGTGCATCCGGGCCTGGGACGGACCGCACCACGGGTGTGGACTACGGGTATCGGGTTCCCCCTCGACCCGACGCGACGGTCCCGGTGCCGAGCAGACCGCACCCGGCTCCCGCGGACGAGGACCCCGGCCGCCCCCCCCGGCCGGGGTCCTCGTCGTCCCGGCTCCCTCGTCCCGGCTCCCTCGTCCCGGCCCGTCGGGCGGTATCAGCCGCGTCGTCCCGGCGCTCCTGCGAGCACACCGTTCCCGCAGGAGGTCGACCCGTGCCCGCTCTGCCGTGCGTCCCCCGCCAGCCCCTGGCCCGCGACCTCGACGTCGTCCACCTCCCGCGCGCCGCCGCGGTGGCCCTGCCGGCCACGCCGTACCTGTCCCTCGACGTCGGCGCCGCCGTCGCCCGCGCCCACGCGCTGCGCACCGCGCTGCCCGGCACGGCGATCCGGTACGCCGTCAAGGCCAACCCCGACCCGCGGCTGCTCGCCGCCCTGGCGGCGGCGGGCGTCGGGTTCGACGTCGCCTCGCCGGCCGAGGTCGGGCTGGCCGTCGGCGCCGGTGCGGCGGCGGGCGAGCTCGTCTACTCGAACCCGGTCAAGCGCCGTGCGGACGTCGCGGACGCGCACGCGCG
This sequence comes from Angustibacter speluncae, assembly GCF_054777815.1. Classification (NCBI taxonomy): domain Bacteria; kingdom Bacillati; phylum Actinomycetota; class Actinomycetes; order Kineosporiales; family Kineosporiaceae; genus Angustibacter; species Angustibacter speluncae. Next base: position 5,439 of record NZ_BAAHAF010000013.1, read on the forward strand.
CGGTGTCCGGCTCCTCGTCGTCGACTCGCCCGCCGAGGTGCGCAAGGTCGCCGAGGCGGCGCCGGGGTCGTCGGTCCTCTGCCGGCTCGTCACCTCGGGTTCGGGCTCGGACTGGCCGCTCTCGCGCAAGTACGGGTGCTCGACCGACGAGGCGGTCGAGATCCTGCGCACCGCAGCGGCACTCGGGCTCGACCCGGCCGGCACCGCGTTCCACGTCGGCTCGCAGCAGCGCGACCCGCAGGCGTGGGTCGCACCGGTCGAGGCGTCGGCGAGGGTGTTCCGCGCGCTGCGCGCCGACGGGCTGCGGCCGTGGCTGGTCGACCTCGGCGGCGGCTTCCCGGCCGACCACCACGGCGACCACCCCGAGCTCGGCGCCTACGGCGCGGCCATCCGCGCCGCGCTCGTGCGGGCGTTCGGCGACGACGTGCCGCAGACCCTGGTCGAGCCCGGACGGGGGCTGGTCGGCGACGCGGGCACGCTCGTGGCCTCGGTCATCGCCGTGCTGCACCGCGGCGGGACGCGGTGGGTCTACCTCGACGCCGGCGTCTTCACCGGCCTGGTCGAGACGCTGGAGGAGGCGATCCGGTACCGGATCAGCACCTCGGCCGACGGCGGCCCGACCGGGCCCGCGGTGCTCGCCGGGCCGACGTGCGACAGCGCCGACGTGCTCTACCAGGACGTCCCGGTGCAGCTGCCGCTCGCGCTCGACGAGGGCGACCTCGTGCACCTGCACTCGACCGGCGCCTACACGTCGAGCTACTCGACCGTCGGGTTCAACGGCTTCGCGCCGCTGCCGACCGTGCACGTCCGGTGACCGCGGGTCCGTCGGTCCCGTCGGTCCCGCGGCAGCGGGACCCGCTGCACCGCAGCACGTCCGCCTCGCGGCGTGCACCCGAGCGCGTGGTGCTGGCGCACGCCCTCGCCGCCGTGGGCATGTCGCTGCCGTGGCCGCTGCTGCTGCTCGAGGTGTCGGAGCGGTCGTCGTCCCCGTGGGTGCTGGGGCTGGCCGCTGCCGCGAGGATGCTGCCGTACGTGGCGATCTCGTGGTGCGCCGCCCGGCTCGGCGACCGCGTGCGGCGCGACCGGCTGGTGCGGGCGACCCTCGTCGGCCGGGTGGTGCTGCTCGTCGCCGTCGGGGGCGCGCTGCTCGCCGACCGGGTGGCTCTGGCGGTCGTCGCCGCGACCCTCGCCGTGGCGGTCGCGACGCCGGCCTACCCCGCGCTGGCGGCGGGCATGCCCGCGCTGGCCGGGCGCCGGTCCGAGCGGCTGACCGGCCTGCTCGTCACCGTCGAGGTGGCCTCGTTCGTGGTGGGCCCGGCGCTGGGCGGGCTGCTGCTGGTGCCGGCGCTGCGGCCGGTCGCGGTGCCCGTCGCCGTCGCCCTCGTGCTGGCTGCGCTGCTGCTCATGGCCGGGGTGCGGCTGCCCGCGGTGGTGCCGGTGTCGACCAGTGCCGCACCGGAGCCGCTGCGGCACAACGCCGCAGCGCTTCGGGCCATCGCGGCGATCTGCGTCGTCAACCTGGTGCTGGCCGGCACGGGCGTCGCGCTCGTGGGCCTCGCCGCCGACGTGTGGGGGTCGGCGGAGGTGGGCTACGGGCTGGCGACCGCGGCGCTGGGGTTCGGCGCCCTGGCCGGGCCGGTGGTCGCGCTGGGAGTGGGTCTGGTGGTGCGTCCCGGCCGGCGGGGGGTCGTCGGCATGGCGCTCCTGGGCGCCCCGGTGGCGGCGGTGGCCGTCGCCACCGGGCACGTCTGGGCGCTCGCGCCGCTGGCGCTGGCCGGCGCGGCGGCCACCTTCGTCGAGGCGGAGGCGACCGGTCACATCCAGCGGGCGGTGCGCGACGACGCCCGCGCGGGCGTGCTCGGTACCACCGACAGCGCGATGGTGGCCGCGGCGATGGCCGGCGCCTTCGGGACGCCGCTGCTCGCGGGCCTGGTCGGGCACCGCTGGCTGATGGTGGTGCTCGGCGTCGTGGCCCTCGCGGGAGCCGTGCTCGCCCGCGGACCCGTCGTGCCGCGGGTCGTCGACGTGCGCGACGAGGTCGTCGACCTGCGCGAGCCCGCCCTCAGGTCGCGAGCACGCTGACGCCGGCGACGAGCGCGACCAGCACCCCGAGCTCGCAGACCTGCTGGGTCGCGCCGAGGGTGTCGCCGGTGAACCCTTCGAGCCGGCGGCGCAGCACGCGGACCGCCCCGGCGGTGAGCGCGGCCGCGACCAGCAGCGCCAGCGCGGCAGCCACCACACCGACGACGACGGCGGCCAGCACGACGGCGGGAGCGGTCCAGCCGGCGGCCACGACGAGCGCGGGCCGCGTGACCCGATCGGCCATCGGCTTCGCCTTCGCGCCGAGGCCGCCGACGTAGGGGAGCGCGGTCATCACCACCAACGGGCAGAGCCGCGACACGACGTGGGCGACGACGAGCACGACGGCGATCAGCCCGGTGCCGTCGGCGGCCGCCTGGGCGAGCAGCGCGACCTTCGCGGCGAGCACCAGCACGATGCCGACGACGCCGTAGGTGCCGAGGCGCGAGTCGGTCATGATCGCCAGCGCCCGGTCGCGGTCGGCCGGCCCGCCCAGCGCGTCGGCGGTGTCGGCGAACCCGTCCTCGTGGAACGCGCCCGTCACCAGCACCGAGGTGGCGGTGGCGACGACGGCGACGACGAGCGGGTCGAACGCGAGCGCTGCGAGCGCGGCAGCGCCCGCCGCCAGCGCCCCGACCAGCCAGCCGACGAGCGGCAGGTGCGCCGCCGCGCGGTGCAGGGTGGCCGGGTCGTACCCCAGCCAGGCGCCGAGCCGGCCGGTGACGGGCACCCGGGTGTAGAGCTGCAGAGCCACGACGAGGTCGCGCACGCTCAGCCCGCCCCCGCCGGGCCGGACACGCCGGCGTCCTCGAAGGTCGCCATCTCCGCGAGCACGGCGCAGGCGCTCTGCAGCAGCGGCCACGCCAGCGCGGCACCGGACGCCTCGCCGAGCCGCAGGCCGAGGTCGAGCAGCGGGACGAGCCCGAGGGCCTCGAGGACGGCACCGTGACCGGGCTCGGCCGACCGGTGGGCCGCCACGCACACGTCGACCGCGCCGGGGGACAGCCGCTCGGCGACGAGCACCGCGGCCGCGGTGATGAAGCCGTCGACGACCACGACCCGGCGCTCCCGGGCGCAGCCGAGCACGACGCCGACGAGCGTGGCGATCTCGAAGCCACCCACGCGGGCGAGCACGTCGAGCGGCTCCCGGGCGCCGGCGTGCAGCTCGCGCGCCCGCTCGATCACGGCGCGCTTGCGGGCCAGGCCCGCGTCGTCCAGACCGGTGCCGGGGCCGAGCAGCTCGGCGACCGGCCGCTCGAGCAGCAGCGACGCGAGCAGGGTGGCCGACGAGGTGTTGCCGATGCCCATCTCGCCCAGCAGCACGGCGTTGCCGGGCAGCGACGCGGCGAGCTCGCGGCCCTGCTCGAGCGCCGTGGCCGCGGTGGTCGCGGTCATCGCGGGGCCTGTCGTGCAGTCGGCGGTGCCGGCGCCGAGGCGGCGCGACAGCAGACCTGGTGCGGCGTCGGGCGCGTCGAGCGTGCCGCAGTCGACGACGGTCAGCCCGAGGCCGTGCTGGCGTGCGAGCACCGCGATCGCGGCGCCGCCCGCGAGGAAGCCGGCCACCATCTGCCGGGTCACCTCCGCCGGGTAGGCCGAGACTCCGTGCCGCGCGAGACCGTGGTCGGCGGCGCACACCACCACCTGCGGTTCGGTCAGCCGTGGGTGCGGCGTCCCGAGCGCGACGGCGAGGCGCACCGCGAGGTCCTCGAGCGCACCGAGGGACCCGACCGGCTTGGTCTTGGCGTCCAGGCGCGCCCGGACGAGCGTCTCGAGGTCGGTGGGCACCGGCACATCCTGGTCGGTGCCCGGACGCGGACCGACCCCGGGTGTGGGCCCGGGGTCGGCGTCGTGCGAGGCGTCGTGCGAGAGGGTGGGGTCAGTCGCGGAAGACGTCCTTGACCTTCTCGCCGGCCTGCTTGGTGTCGGCCTTGGCCTGGTCGGCGCGACCCTCGGCCTCGAGGCGCTCGTTGTCGGTGACCTTGCCCACGGCCTCCTTGGCCTTGCCGGCCAGGTTCTGCGCGGTGTTCTTCGCCTTGTCGGTGGCGCTCACGGTGCGACCTCCCTCTCTCGTGGGGACGGCCCGGTCGGGCCGTTCACAGGTCGGTCGCAGCGGCACGGCCGAAGCGCACGCGATCGCGGTATGACGCCCGTCACACCGCTCCCCACCTGGGCGGCACCCCCCGGTCACCGTCGTGGCGGACGACGACGCCCCGGCCACCGCAGCGGGTGACCGGGGCGTCGTCCGAGTCGACGTTCAGCAGTCGTAGTACATCTCGAACTCGTGCGGGTGCGGGCGGAACCGCAGCGGGTCGATCTCCTTGGTGCGCTTGTACTCGATCCAGGTCTCAACCAGGTCGGGGGTGAACACGTCGCCCTCGGTGAGGTAGTCGTGATCCTCCTCGAGCGCGTCGAGCACGGCGCCGAGCGAGCCCGGCACCTGCGGGATCGACGCGTGCTCCTCGGGCGGCAGCTCGTAGAGGTCCTTGTCGACCGGGTCGGCCGGCTCGATCCGGTTCCTGATGCCGTCGAGGCCGGCCATCAGCATCGCCGAGAACGCCAGGTACGGGTTCGACGACGGGTCGGGCACGCGGAACTCGATGCGCTTGGCCTTGGGGTTCGAGCCCGTGATCGGGATGCGGACGCAGGCCGAGCGGTTGCGGGCCGAGTAGACCAGGTTCACCGGCGCCTCGTAGCCCGGCACGAGCCGGTGGAACGAGTTGGCGGTCGGGTTGGTGAACGCCAGCAGCGACGGCGCGTGCTTGAGCAGACCGCCGATGTACCAGCGGGCGGTGTCGGACAGGCCGCCGTAGCCGCGCTCGTCGTAGAACAGCGGCGAGCCGTCCTTCCACAGCGACTGGTGCACGTGCATGCCGGAGCCGTTGTCGCCGAAGAGCGGCTTCGGCATGAAGGTGACCGTCTTGCCGAACTGGTGCGCGACGTTCTTCACGACGTACTTGAAGAGCATCACCTTGTCGGCCGACTTGGCGAGCTCGTCGAAGCGGTAGTTGATCTCGGCCTGGCCCGCGGTGCCGACCTCGTGGTGCGAGCGCTCGACCTGCAGGCCGAGGGCGTCGAGCTCGGCGCAGATGGCGTCGCGCAGGTCGGCGTAGTGGTCGACCGGCGGCACCGGGAAGTAGCCGCCCTTGTAGGGCGTCTTGTGGCCGAGGTTGCCACCCTCCTCGACGCGGCCGCTGTTCCAGGCGCCCTCGATCGAGTCGATGTAGTAGTAGCCGGCGTTCTGCTTGGTCTCGAAGCGCACGTCGTCGAAGATGTAGAACTCGGCCTCGGGCGCGAAGAACGCGGTGTCGGCGATGCCGGTCGACTTCAGGTACGCCTCGGCCTTGGCGGCCACCTGGCGCGGGTCGCGGCTGTAGGGCTCGTCGGTCAGCGGGTCGACGATCGCGAAGTTGACGTTCAGCGTCTTGTGCGTGCGGAACGGGTCGATGTAGGCGGTCGACACGTCCGGGATCAGCTTCATGTCGGACTCGTGGATCGCCTGGAAGCCGCGGATCGAGGACCCGTCGAACATCTGGCCGTCGGTGAAGAACGCCTCGTCGACCGACGCGGCCGGGACGTTGAAGTGCTGCATCTGGCCGGGCAGGTCGCAGAACCGGACGTCGACGAACTTCACGTCCTCGTCCTTGAGGTACTTCAGCACCTCGGCGGCGTCCTTGAACATCCAATGCCTCCTCGTCGGCGCGCACGGTCGCGCGCCCAGCGGGTTCGGGGTCGTCGACGACGCTACGGACGGGCTGTTGCTCGAGGGTGTCCCGAGTGTTTCCGCCGCGTTACGTCGCCGTAGGCTTGCACGCGTGGTCGGCCGGCGCGACGTCTTCTCGTGGATGGAGGGTCCGCCGACCCCCGGTGACGGCGACCCGCGGTACCCGGGGGAGCGGCTCGGCCTCCCGGCCGAGGGCAGCCGCAGCGTCGCCCGGTTCCCGCGTCGGTTCGTCGGCGTGCTGGTCGACTGGATCGCGTGCCTGCTGCTGTCGAACACCTTCCTGGGCGGCGACCCGTGGGGGACGCTCGGCCTGTTCGCCCTGCTGCACGTGATCACCCTGGGCACCATCGGCGCCTCGCCCGGCCACGCCGTGGTCGGGCTGCGCCTGGTGCGCCTCGACGGCGGGTGGGTCGGACCGCTGCCCGCTCTCGTGCGCACCCTTCTGCTCTGCCTGGTCGTGCCGCCGCTGGTCTACGACAAGGACCAGCGCGGCCTGCACGACCGCGCCGCCCGCACGGTGCTCGTGCGTCGGTAGGCACCGGCACTAGCGTCGTGGGCATGAGCCCCACCGAGGTCCTGCAGGCCTGGCACGACGCCGTCAACGCGCACGACGTCGACGCCGCCGTGGCGCTGTGCGCGCCCGACGTCGCGGTCGGCGGTCCGCGAGGCACTGGCACCGGTCACGAGGTGGTGCGGGCGTGGCTCGTCCGCTCGGGCATCGAGCTGCGCCCCCAGCACGACCTCGTCGTCACGGACGGGCACGCCGTGGTGCACGAGAAGGCGCGCTGGCGCACCACGGACGACGCCCCGGTGCAGCTGCGGGACGGCAGCGAGCACGACACCTGGGTCGTCTTCGGCGTCGCAGGCGGGCTCGTCACGGCGGTGCGCCGGTTCGAGACCGAGGACGACGCCCTGAGGGACGCCGCCGTGCCTGGGACGCCGACGAGCTAGTCGGTCGTCAGGTGAGAGGGCAGGTCGTCGCTCCAATCCGCAACGGACGCCGGTGACGGCACTGCGTCGACGTTGAGGCGCGTCCATTCGCCCACTGTGGGCGTGCTCGTGGACCGCTGCCCGTCGTCTAGGGTGCCGCAGCCAACGCTCGACATCCGCCCGGCCGGTCCTGGGATTCATTACGATTGGCGCTCGTCGCAGTGGCGCCGTAGCCGCAACTGCGCTCCTCGCACGCCGCGCGGGCTTTCGAGGCCAATAACCGCTGGGCCACCAGACGAGCGCTCCCAGCAGGACCCGAATCGAACCGAAGTCCCGCATCCAGCCTGGAGCCGCTGGCATGCTGGCGTCCGCATCTCGGAAAGGGGGCGGACATGTCGAGTGACATGCAGGAACTCTTCAAGGAGGCGGCCAAGATCGCCGCGGTCGTCCCGGAGTCCATGCAGGAAGCCGCGTTCAACCGTGCGCTGGACATGCTCACGAACAGCGAGCGGACGCCCGCCGAGAAGATTACGTCGCCCCGGCGTGCGGCCAAGAAGCGCGCCCCCTCCACGCCCGGCAGGGGAGATGTTGAGACACCCGCGGTCGATCGCGTCGCGCAGGTAACGGCGATTGCGCGAGACGCCGCCCCTGAGGTCGACCAGGAGACGTCGGTCCAGGGCCGCTCGATCGCTCTCCTGGTCGCAGCCAAGCGGGAGGCCGACGTCGACGGGCTGACATCACCGGAGATCGCCAAGATCCTGACGGACAAGTTTCGCCACAAGACTACGCGGCAAGCCGTCACGCAGGCGATGGACGCCGCCGGGAGCAAGATTGACCGTCAGAGGAGCGGGAACGACCCCATCATCTACAGGGTCATGAAGACGGGCGAGGACTGGCTGAGCGCACCCGCCGACCAGCGCACCACATCGAGCAGCGGGCGGCCACGCCGGCGCCCCGGCACAAAGAGGGTCACAGCCCCGGCCCAGAAGACCAGGACCGCCAATAAGGCGACACCCGCGCAGAAGACCGCGTCAGCTGGCACCGGACGCAGGACCGGACCGAAGGGAGTGCTGGAGTCCCTGATTGACGAGGGCTACTTCTCGGAACCGCGAGGCATGGCCGACATCAGGCAGCACGTCCGGGACCAGAGAGCCACCAACTTCTCCAACAGCGACCTCTCGCCGACGCTCATTCGTCTACTGCGCGAGGGGAAGCTTAAGAGGAACAAGGTCGAGAAGCAGTATGTCTACAGCGCAGGCTGAGCTGGAGCAGGCCCTCGGGGGGGTGCCCGCGGCCTATCGGAAGCGACTGGCCAATGCCCACACCAAAATGAAGGTCGCGCACCGTGCGCATGAGTACGACTCCTGTGGGGTTCAGGCGGGCAAGATCTGCGAAACCTTGATCCGGTACCTGCAACACGAGTTGATCGGCTCCGCAACGCCGTTCGGGACCTCGCTCTCGAACTTTTCTGACCTTTGCAAGAGCATGGAAAGGGTTCCAAGAACGGCTGGCCCCGAGGAATTTCGGGTCCTGATCCCACGAGCTCTGAACTTTGTGTACACGATGCGCAATAAGCGGGGCATGGGACACGAGGGCGAGGAGGTCGACCCGCACGAGGCGGACGCATCGGCAGTGGTCGCGCTGGCGAACTGGTGCGTCGCGGAGTTGATCCGCGTGACGTCGACCCTCCCGATGGAGGATGCGCAGCGAGTCGTAGACGCGCTAGCCGAGAGGGAGTTGCCTGTTGTGTGGTCGGGCGCTGGGAGGAAGCGCGTGCTGGACCCACAGATGTCGCGTAAGGACCAAGTGCTCACGCTTCTCTACTCGGAGCCTGACGAGGCGACCCCCGTTGAGGATCTGTGTGCGTGGGTCGAGGCGCCCCGGCTCGACAACTTCAAAACCCGCGTGATCGCGCCGATGCACGCGCAGCGGATCGTCGAGTACGACCGGGAGACGGAGACGGTGATGCTCCTGCCCCCGGGCATCGCCGCCGCCGAGACGCTGCTCGGCGGGTGACATGGGGCTCCTCGGCGAAACGATTAGGTTCGAATATCACCGTCCTGAGCGACCTGTCCACCTGTTGGCGTAAGCGGACGTAAATCTGGCCCATCATGACATACCGTACGTTGCGTGCGCGACCAGCTCTGGCATACCGGGATGCGACTGCCCTAAGGGATAGAGGAAGTCGGAATCGCCGCTACACCTTCCAAGAATGACGCGGCAACGTCGAGACCGGTCCCGGCCGCAATCTGCTGCGCAAGTGCAATGGCGGCCAACAGGAGCGGTATTGTCGATGCTGAGATCTCCGCGAACGTGTTCAAAGGATACAGTTTGCGGAATGTCCGCCAACTTCCACCAACGCGGCGCACTGCCTGGAAATCTAGGATGATGGCCACGCTCGTCAACAAGACCAGCAGTTGCAACCCCCGATAATAAACCTGTTGCATTGAGAATTCAGCACCGAGAGAGATCGAGACAGCTAGAGCCAAAGCGGCCCCAGGGATCCACATGGCGGACAGCCATGCCGCTTTCACTATTCCAATCCGCCCCGGCAACCAGTTATAGAGTGCACCAAACAACAGTGCAGGCACCACCCATCGTGCGAGTTCAGTCGCCGTCCCGAATGCAAGAATGGTTAGTGATGACACGTCGGTCTGACTGAACTCATCAAGTATCAAAGCGCTGCTGAAGTAGACAGTGGGTAGCACTCCCAGCGTGAGGCCGATCGTGGCTGCGTAGGCGATATTCACGCGAGCCGAACCAGTCACGCCTCTACTGAAAAGGGCGTGATCGTTTCGCCATCGCGGGTCTAGACGCATGCGTGCGCGCGATGCGTCGCGATCGCGCGTAAGCGATTGCCGACCATCGGTGACCTCATCAAGCCGGTCGTATTCGTCAGAGAGGGATCGTCCGGCCAACGCAGAATCCAACGACACTCGGCGGATTTGCAGCGTAGCGCGGCTGTCTCGAGTGCACTTCGCGACGACAATCCAAACAGTAAGACCTGCACCAGCCGCTTGGATAATCCATATAGGTAAGGGCAAGCCGCTTTGATAGAGGAACGTCGCCTGTGCCGGATTCGCCAGCGCCATCACGATACCCGTGAGGCTAGCAAGAACCACCAGGTTGGCAGCGTTTGCCGATTCGCATAGCTCCCGTAGTTGACGAAGGTTGACCGCGATGACAAGAAGAGGGACGGCCAGAAAGAGCAACTCCTGCAACCATGCGGAGTCAACCAGGACTCGCGACAGGCGGTTCGGGTTCTGCGAACCGACCATAGCGACCAGATGTCCACCTACGACAACTCCCACTGACGTGATTAGTGCGATGGCGCCGATCTGCCACGCCACACGGTGGGCATTCCGGCCCAAGGATGGAAGGAACAGCGGGCGCCAGGCCAGAAGCGATCGCCTAACGATCAGTGTAAGCGCGAACAGCGACAACGCGAACGCTACTATCCCCGCCCCGTACTCGGCCCAGAGAGGATCGTTGCCCCGCATGTACTGGGCGGCCGAAGCGGCTGCCAAGACAAACGCCAGAAGCAGTGAGAGAGTCGCGAGAATTGCCAGCTTGCCGCGATGACTTACGGGCGCGAAGAGCATTAGAAGCATGGCCCACCCCAGACTTGCTAACGCAGACCGCGGTGCACCCAGTCCCTGAAAGTCGACGAAGATTACTGACGTAAACGCCAAAGCGATACTGACGGAAAGAAAGACACGTAAACGAGTCGGCCACGGTTTGTAAAGAACCAGCGTTATGACTGCAACGAACGCGGACCATCCGGCTAGGTTGGAGTTGATATCGAAGATGATCCTGTAGGGGCCGATGGCGGGGCCCTCGACGACTCTAGTGGACTCCATAAACCACGCAAGAGTAGTGGGCCACGGTTCGTTAACTTCGACGGCGACGGCGGTGCGAGCGGATTGGTGCCATTCGAGTCGAGTCTCTGCTTGAGCTGTGGTGATCACGTTGGGCGCTGGGTCGGCGCTCTCCACTGCTGCGTTTAGTCCCACACCAGCGCCTCGAACTATCAGGTCATAGTCGCCGAATATATTTGCCTTACACGTCAAGGCTTCGCGTTGGATATCCTCCTCCATCGCTGGGCACACCGACTGTGACAGTGTCGTGAGATGGTCTGAGGACGAGAGGCGCACTCCTGCTTGGCGGGAGGGGACATCGCTGCTCGTTTCGCCTGCGGCTACATCCGGAAAAACGCGCAGCACGAACGAGGCTTCACCGTCCATCCATTCGTATGAAACCAGTTGGCTAGGTAGGTCCCCTACTAGACAGCGAACAATCGACACAGGCTGGGAAGCCGGGTCGAGACGTGGGTTCTCAGGCTGGACATCATCGGCCCTGATCGTCAATACCGACGGTTCGATAGGCTCACGACGCTGAAGATCGACAACGGTCTCGAGGTGGAAAGAGGCGTTGCCTGTAGGACAATCTGTAGCAAGTTCTTCAAATGAATTGTTGATGGATGGGTACTGTGCGGCGCCTAGCGCTATTCCGACGCCGAGGGTGGCAAGGCACACCACTGCCCAACGAGCAGCACCCAGCAAGCGTGTTCGCACTTGACCTCCTAGCACGGCAGCGGGTGCCATCCTCAGCGGGTGAGGGTATCTCTTTGAAGCCCCGTCGCGACGCGACGAAGGTATCCGACGCTCTTCTCCGCCAAGGCCCGACTCGGCCAGCCTGGCCTTCGAACTTGAGCCCCTCACCGCCTGGCCAAGTACGTCCGCAGGCACCCGCGGCGTCAGCTGCACTGCGTTGCTGCCGGCCCGGCGTGCCAGTCCGTACGCTGTGACCGATGCTCGTGCGCCAGCGGAATGGCGCAGGAGTAAGAATTGGGGGCTAGCGCTTGAGCTGTTCGCGACTTGCCGCGGCAGCGTGCACTAGGTGGCACCGACCGCTCGGGCGTCCGATAGCTAGAGCGACCAGGGTCTGGCGCGGGAGGTGCGCTCACTCGCCGACACACTGGTACCACTCGATCAATAGCAATATCGCGGCGGCCCACGGTGGGCGTGTGCTGCACACCGCGAGAGTGAGCGACTACGAGAGCAGGCGTTCCGAACTGTGGCTCGGACGCGGGGTACGGAATCGGTTGAACGAACACCTCGCGATGTTGCTCGCCTGAAGTGGCTATAAATCGACCAGCGGCAGTCCGGCTCCTAGACGATCAGTGATGCCACGACGCCACCCGAGTCATTCCGCCGCGTGCCGTCCGTTCGTGTGGGACCCGGTGAGCTATTCCCTGCGATGCCCGAGGGAGTGCCTCGTTGTCCGAATGCCCTTCTTGTCGGGCGTCGGCGCTAGCGTTCGCCCGTGACCAAGGACCTCGATGCCGTCGCCTCAGCGGCGCACCCCGCGCTTGCCCTGCTCGACAAGGCGCTCTCGCTCCAGGCCCCGCTCGTCGAGCGGCACATCGCCCGACTGCGGCGCACTCGTCCGGACGCCCCTCCGAGCGAGATCGTCAAGCGACTGAACGGCGAGTTCAGGGCGGCGACGATTAGCGCCGGTACCGGAGTCGGCGCTGCGGCCGCGGCACCTGGGGTGGGAACCGCCGTGGCGCTCGCACTCTCCGGTGGAGAGGCCCTCGCCTTCCTCAACGCCACGGCTCTCTACGTGCTGTCCAGGGCGGCGGTGCAGGGTGTGCCGCTCCAAGACATCGAGCGTCGTCGGACCCTCGTGATGGCGGTCATGCTCGGCGAAGCCGGCGCGAAGTCCGTCCAACAGGTCGCCGAGCGAACCGGGCAGCATTGGGCCAGGCAGCTCGTGAAGAGCATCCCGGCATCAAGATTGACGGCCATCAACAAAGTTCTTGGTCGTCACTTCGTCGTCAAGTATGGGACCAAGCAGGGAATCGTGGTGCTCGGTCGGGTAGTTCCCTTTGGCATCGGCGCAGTCATTGGCGGAGCGTCAAATGCAGTGTTCAGCCAAGGCATCATCAAGGCGGGAAACGTCGCCTTCGGACCCGCGCCAAAGGCCTGGACTACGGCGACGAGGGAACTCGAAAGCGGCAATTGACCATCTGCGTCTTTGGGTGGCCACCGCATCTGATGCAGGCCGACACGCCCTCAGGGCGAACGTCTGTTGCGATGAACCGCGTCCTACCGCCGCGAGTTCGGCTCCTCGTCCTCACCCGTCGGCACGCCCGCTCAGCGCGAGTGGGCGGCATCATCACCAAGGCCCAGTCCGCCGCTACCTTGCGATCAAGCTGCCGCGACGCGTCGAGACAGGGCCATGAAGCGGGGCGACGTGCTGTGGCTGCCTTGGAAGGGTGGCGGCTTCCCGCTCGTGGTCGTTCATAGGCGGCCGCGGAAAGCCATCTTCATCGCTCGCGCCTTCGCGTGGTTGCAACTGCCCGATCTGAGCCGGGCCGACTTCAGCTCGGAGATCTGGGTAGGTCTGACTCATGACGGCGCCGTCAAGGACGGGACGTGGAGTCCGATGGCAGTCGACGCGCCGGAGCACGTACTGGGAGTCCCGACGTTTCGGTCACCGGCCCCTGGTGGCAGGTGGGTGCCCATGACGGTCGGGACAGACGATCCCAACGAGATGACCGCGGCAGGCGAACCTCAATACTTGGCTGACGTGTCCCACTTACCGACCGACGACCTCTTCGACCCGTGGCTACTTGCCTCGAAGCTGAGCCAAGCGGCGACCCCCAACGGAACCAGGTCCTGAGACTTTCGCAGTCAAGGCATCGCCAACGCCACGTCCGAACCTGCCCCATTCCGCCGCGAATCGGACGTTTGCGCTAGACGAGGGCTGCCTAGTTGCCCTCGAACGTCACAGAACCATCCCAGCGAGGGTTCCACGTTCGGCGCGTCAGGTAGTTGGTCAGCAACTGGGCAACTTCCACAGCGAGGGGGTCGTTGAGCCGCTCCGCGACGAAGGCGACCTCGTCGAGTAGGTCCTCGCACCGCACGCGGTTCAACGGGACAGGATCCGTGCCGCCCAACATCGGCAATGTGTGGAGCTCATAGGCCGAGGCGACCTGGGTCAACCGTCTGAACAGTCTCTCCGAGATCCACACGGAGTCCTCCTCGTCCGGCTCTGCCTCGTACACGCCCACCATCAGGTCTTTCTCGTAGGACCTTGGGTCAAGGCGGTCGGAGAATCGGTTGTTGGACACATCGCGATCCTGACAGACGCATGGTGCGGGACCGCTACTCATCTCCACAGTGCGTGGTTGCGCGACGCGTCCCTCCGCCGCGAAGCGGCCTGCCTGGCAGCAGCGCTCGCGCGCACAACGAGTGGGTTGTGGGTCCATCTACTCTAAAGCGGTGCCTGCATCCGTTCTCGTTCTGAGCTTGGACCCTGCCCTGTACGCGAACGTACGGGCCACCCTGCAGTCTGACGGTCGGTTCGTGAGCACTGATCAAGAGATTCACTGTTCTCCCCCGCTCGCACCGCTGACGAACATCTACCCGGCAGCGTTGCCCGCCGAGGAATGGGACGGGTGGGCCGCCCAACGCAGCCCAATGCCCGACCCGAGATCAATGTCGGTCTTGATCCTCGAATGCCGTGACGCGCACTGGGTCGCGGAGATCGGCGCACTCTTGGACCGAGGTCTGGCAGCGACGGTGTGGTTCGTGGACGCGCGGGACAGGGCCTGGTCCGCCGGTGACGTCGACGCAGTCCAGCTAGCTCTGACCCGACGCAGCGGGTTCGCGTTCTCCGGAGAGCGCGGACGTTCGCCGCTTGCGACGACCTACGTCACTCCGCCGCGAAGCGCCCACCTCGCAACCACCGCTCGCTGAGGACCCTGTACTCGTTGGTACCGCCGCGGTACCATCCCGGATGTGGCGATGAACCTGAGGCTGACGGACGCCGAGAGCGACGCCCTGCGTCGGAGGGCCGAGCAGGAAGGGCGTTCCATGCAGGAGGTCGCCCGAGCTGCGATCGCGCAGTACGTGTCCGAGCGTCCGCAGCGACTGAGGGCTGCGATCGAGCGAGTCCGGACTGAAGACGCAGAGCTGCTCGAGCGTCTGAGTCGGTGACCGCCGAGGAGCTGGACTACCTCTCGGTCGAGGACCTTCTCGAGGTCGCATCCGGTGTGCTCGACGACGTCGCTGTGCAGGATCCGGGTCTGCTCGCAGCGGCCGCCGCCCGACCCAAGACCACCGTGCTCGGCGACGACGCCTATCTGACGTTCGAGGACAAGGTCGCGGCGCTGCTGCACTCCTTGGTCCGCACCCACGCCCTGGTGGACGGCAACAGGCGCCTGGCATGGTCGGCCGCCCGCATCTTCTGCCGACTCAACGCCCGCGATCTCACCTACACCGTCGACGATGCCGAGCAGATGATGCTGGAGGCAGCCGCCGGCGCGTTGGACGTTCCGCAGATCGCGACCTGGCTGGCCGCGCGGATCGGAGCCGCGTCATAGCGGCGCAGGACAGCGCCTCGGCGGTGCGGCCGATTCGACGTCCCCGCGACCTCTCGAATCAGGTGGTCGTGGCACTGGCCGCGCCCGACCTCTGTCGGATGCCGGGCGTGTCGCCACGTCTACGGTGTCGCCGGACCGGCCGGAGACGCTCCATCTCTTTCGCCTCGGATATCCGACTCGTTGTCCGGCGGCTGGTCTGTCCATCGCACGACGCGGGCTGCCCGATCGTCACCGCGGTCGGAGCACTACGGATTCCCAGGCCCCGGTCCACGGCCGGCGGTGCTTGGGCTTGGTGTTCTCGTACGGCGGCCACGTCCCCGACGCCTGGAGCTCGGCGAGTCGGTGACGTTGTTCTGCCGTCATGGAGTCGTAGAAGCGGTGCGCGTTGGCGTCGACCTCGGCCTGGCCGCCGCTCGCGAGCCAGTACAGCTTCTTGTCCAGGTAAGGGTCCCGCGCCGCCGCGTACTCCTTCTTCGCTCCCTCGATGAACCCGGGAGCACCGGTCAGGATGTCGCGACCGAACTGCTGCAGGATCGTCATCACCCACGGAGGCATCGGACGACGCTAGGACCCGCAGCCTGGGTTGTCGATCAGTCCGAACCGGTTCGTACGACAACAACGTTCGCGGATCGTCCGATGCTCGACGAGCGCTCGGTCCACGCCAGCACCGCTACCGCCGGTTGACGACACCGGGACGTCCGGTGGTGCGCGCACCGGCCCCGGACGTCGTGCTCGCGACCGTCGAGTCGCTGCCCCGGGACGGCCACGCCGTGCTGCAGAGCGCGGACGGGCCGCAGGTGTACGTGCAGGTCTGGTTCCGCTTCGACGGAACGTGCCAGCGCGGTAGGGACCTCAGCCTCAGGCGACCCGTGCCGCCAGGGCCTCGAGCGCCTGCGTGAAGCACGCCGCCGGGGGAGTGACCAGCCCTGCCCCGACCTGGCCCGTGCCCGCGACGCGTCCGGCCATGCCGGTGTTGATCTGCGGGAGGATCCCGGTGCGCACCACGGACGGCACGTCGATGCCCACCGGCACGCCGCGGAACGCCATCGACGCGATCTGGAACGCCGGGTGCTCGCCGAGGGTGATCTCGTACATCCGCCGCGTCGTGCGCACTGCCGTGCTGCTGTCACCGCCGACGAACGCGACGATCGCCGGCGCCGCCGCCATCGCGAACCCGCCGATGCCGGCCGTCTCGGTGATGGCCGAGTCGCCGATGTCGGGGTTGGCGTCGTCCGGGCCGTAGCTGCCGAGGAAGAGCCCCTCCGGCACGAGCGCCGGTGCGGTGAACCAGGTGTCGCCCGTCCCCGACACCTGGATGCCGAAGTCGGTGCCGTTGCGCGCCATCGCGACGACCAGCGTCGAGCCGGGGACGTCGCGGCCGGCGTCGAGCGCGAGCTTGCAGGCGGGCATCACCAGGTTGAGGAAGAAGTGGTCGTTGCCGTTGCAGAACCGCACCACCTCGGCGACCTGCGCCGGGTCGGCACCGAGCTCGAGCAGCTCGGGCACGAGCTCGCGCACCAGCATCATCGTCCCGGCACGGTTGCGGTTGTGGCCCTCGTCGCCCATCTGCAGCATCTGCGCGACGATCGACCGCACGTCGACCGGTCCGGCCTCGGACGCCGCGCGGCGGCGGACGGCCTGCTGCAGCAGCGGTCCGAGCACCGACGACATCCAGCGCAGCCGCTCGACCACCTCCGGGCCGTAGGCGCCGTAGCGCAGCACCTTGCCGAGGCCCTCGTTCAGCGAGCAGAACGCCGTGCGCCCGGACGACGGGTCTCGCAGCTCGAACACCCACATCGACGGCGACACCACGCCGGCCATCGGCCCGACGGCCGCGTGGTGGTGGCACGGGTCGAGCACGATCGGCGAGCCGTCGCGCAGCCGCCCGTCACCGAGCAGGCGCTCGGCCTCGTCCGGGTCGTCGGCCAGGCCCTCGAGCAGCATCGCCCCGACCAGCGCGCCGCGCAGCGGGCCGGACGCGCGGTCCCACCCGATCGGCGGGCCGGCGTGCAGGAACGTCCCCGGGCGCAGGCCGAGCGCCTCGTCCGCGGGTCGGACGTCGACCAGCACGGCTCCCGACGCCAGGACGCCTTGCAGCGCAACCCGGTTCGCCTCCTCGCGGCGCGGGTCGGCCAGCACGCGCGCCAGGTCGGCGGCGGTGCCGGTGGGCGGTGGGCGCCACTCGACCTCCTGCACGTCGACCGCCTGCGCCCGCAGCGCCTCGGCGAACAGGTCGACGCCGACGGTGACGACCGACGACGGGCCGTCGAGCAGCGGGTTCACGCGTCCCCCAGCAGGTCGAGGGCGGCGCGGGTGGCCGCGGCGTTGGACAGGTGGACGACGGCGCCGGCGTCGGCGAGCGCCTCCGCCTGGCGCTCGAGGCCCTGCGGGTCGTCGCGGGCGCCGACGAGCGACACGACGACGTCGAGGTCGCGCCCGTCCCCGTGCGCCGCCGCGAGCGCGTCGCGGACGGTCGGGGCGTGCGCGGCCGCGGGGTCGGGGTGGGCCCCGTGGCCGAGCACGACGTCGAGCAGCACCACCCGCACCCGGGGGTCGGCTCCCGCCGCCTCGAGCGCCTCGAGCCGCAGCGACGGGTCGATCATCGGGTGCGCGCGGCCGACGGTCAGCGAGTCGTCGCCCAGGTCGACCACGGCGTGCCCCTGCTCGGCGAACGACGCCGCCAGGGCGCCCGGTCCGCGCGCGTCGAGCCGCGGCCAGCCGTCGTCGAGCGGCACGTTCGAGGCGATCGGCCCGAGGCGGGGCGCGGCGACCGCCATCGCCTCGTCGCACAACGTCCCGCCCGCGAAGAGCCCGCGCAGCAGACCGGGGGAGGGGGCGGCGGACGCGGCGCCCCACGACCGCCACTGCGGGACGGCGACGCCGAGCCGGTCGAGCACCTGCTCGGCGGCAGCGGTGAGGTCGGGCTGGTCGGGTCCGAGCGTCGCCCGCACGAGCGCCGTTCCCAGCTCGCCGGCTCGTGCCTCCAGCGACGAGACCACCTGCGGATCGGCCGGTTTCGACACCAGCACGACGAGCTCGGTCGATTCGTCGTCGGCCAGCAGACCGAGCGCCGACAGCGCGCCGAGCCCTCCGACCCTCGACGACAGGTCGCGTCCGCCCACCCCGAGGCAGTGGCGCACGCCGACGCCGGCGTGGTCGAGCAGCGCCATCAGGTGCTGCGCGCCGGTGCCCGACGCGGCGACGAGCGACACCGGCCCGGGCCGCACCGCGTTCGCGAAGCCGAGCCCGACGCCGCCGACGACCGCGGTGCCGCAGTCGGGCCCCATCACGAGCAGGCCGCGTTCGGACGCCGCGCGCTTGAGCGCGACCTCGTCGTCGACGGAGACGTTGTCGGAGAACAGCATCACGCTTGCGCCGGCGTCGAGGGCGTCCCAGGCCTCGGCGGCGGCGTGCTCGCCCGGCACCGACACGAGCACCAGCGGCGCACCCGACCGGTGCACGGCCGACCGGGTGGTGCGGGCGGGCACGGCGGTGTCGCCCGACGCGGGACGCTCGCGCGCGGCGAGCGCGTCGGTCAGGGCGGCGAGCACCACCGCGACGACCGCCTCGTCGTCCGCCCCGGTCTCGGTGCGCACGGCCACCACGAGGTCGTCGGGCACCGTGGGGGGCAGCGCGAACCCGGCGGTGGTCAGCACGTCGAGGTTCAGGGGGGTCGCCATCGCGACCTGCGCCACGGCGACGCCGTCGAGCGCGGCGAGCCTGCTGCTCACCTGCAGCAGGGCCACCGAGTCGTGGTACTCGCCGTGCCGGACCTCGACGTGGTCCCTCACGGGACGCGCGCCCGCGCCGACGCCTCCAGCACCGCGGCGGCGCCGACGAGCAGGTCGCCGCCCGAGGTGTGCCCGACGCGCAGCAGGTCGGCGACCACGGCGTCACCGACGGCAGCGCGCGGCGCCAGCAGGCCGGCGAGGCCCCGGGCGACGACGTCGGGGCACCAGCCGGCCGCCGCGTCCGCGAGCATGCCGCGCGACACCACCGTGGTCGCGAGCCGGGCGCCCGCGAGGACGCTGCGCCCGAGCCGGTCGAGGCGCTCGGGCTCGAGCACCGCGCGGCAGGCGAGCAGCACACCCGCCACCACGTCGTCGCCCGTGGGCGTGAGGCCGGGGCGGAGGCCGCGCAGCTCGACGAGCAGCGTGCACAGCTCGAGCAGAGCAACGCCCTCCTCCA
>NZ_BAAHAF010000014.1:0-7275 GCF_054777815.1 Angustibacter speluncae
GCGGCCGCCGCGTCGAGCGCCACGTGCGCGGTGACGTCGTGGCGGCCGTCCGGCACCGCGGCGGCGAGCCAGCCGGCGCGGTACGACGCGAGCGTCCCGGCGCGGGGACGCGCGCCCGCGACGTGGTCGTAGTCGACCGCCAGCGCGAGACCGTCCGGCCCGAGCGCCTCCTCGACCAGCGCGGCCCAGCGGACCTCCCGCGGCGTCCCCACCTCGACCCGGTCGCCGGGGCGGTACGGGCCGGGCCACCACCGGCCGGCCCAGGCGAGGTCGGCGGACGAGGCGTCACCGCCGAGCGACTCGGTGCCGTCGGTCGTGACCAGCACCTCGCGCAGGCGTCCGCCGTCGTCCGCCTCGAGCACCGGGCAGGGCACGACGTCGAGCAGCTCCCAGGCCACCAGCAGGGTCGGCCCGTCCGGGGGCGGCACCGCCGCGCCCCAGCCGACCGGACCGGGCAGGGCGTCCGGTCGCGGCACCAGGTCGACCCCCACGAGCACGAGCCCGGGGTCGGCGGCGTGCAGGGCGGCCAGCAGCTCGCCGCGACCCGCTCCCACCTCGACGACGCGACCGCACCCGGCCGACCGCGCGAGCACCACCAGGGTGGACGCCAGCACGTCGGCCGCCGCGTGCGAGGCGGTGCGGAAGTGCGACGAGGGCGCCTGCGCCCGGTAGAAGCCGTCGGGGCCGTAGAGGGCGTCCTGCCAGGCCCGCTCCCAGGGGACGCTCACGCCCGGCGCAGGACCAGGGCGACGTCGGTGACGGTGAACAGGAACTGGTCGCCCGCCGCGAGGTTCGCCAGCCCGGTGAGCCAGCCGGCCCCGAGCGGGGCGAGGTCGGGGTCGTCGGCCGCGGCGGCCAGGATGCCCATCGCCACCTTGAACGCCAGCGATCCCTCGTCGAAGCGGCGGTGCGGGTCGGCCCAGGCGTCGACGTGCACGACCGAGAACGGCGCGCCGCGTGCGGCGCTCGCGTCGGCCAGCGCGGGCAGCTTGCGTCCCATGAACCCGTCGGCCCGCTCGACCCAGGTGGGCACGGTGGCGACGAACCGGTCGACCAGGCGCCGGGTCAGCGCGTCGTCGGTCGAGGTGAACAGTGCCGTGTCCCAGTCGGAGTGGGCCAGGACCAGGATGCCGCCGGGTCGCAGCACCCGGTGGACCTCGGTGAGGTGGGCGACCGGGTCGGCCAGGTGCTCGACGGCGTTCAGCGAGACGACGCGGTCGAGCGAGCCGGTGGGGAGCAGCAGGTCCTCGTCGAGGTCGACGATGCGGCTCGTGACCCGCGGGTCGTGCAGCAGGTCGTCGTCGAGGTCGGACACCTGGTCGAGGGCGTGCACCACGGCGGGCTCGTAGGCGAGCAGCTGCCGCACCGTGCGGCCGTTGCCGCAACCGAGGTCGGCGACGTGCAGGCCGGGCTCGTCGAGGCGCGCCAGCTGGGCGATGCGTGCGTGCCGGCCCATGGCGCCGACCCTATCCGGGCCGGGCCACCACGCGACCCGTCCTGGCGAGGCGAGCGCGCACTTCGCGAGGCGCGCACGCCACGTCCAGTTGGCGGTCGCCCACCGAACGTGGTGAGCGGGAGCGGGGGACCTACCCTCGCGGGGTGGACGAGCAGCCTGGCGCGACACCCGCCTCCCGCCGCCCCGGCCGGCTCGGGGTCGGCGTGGTCGGCGCGGGCCGCGTGGGCGCGGTGCTCGCGAGCGCGCTGCGCCAGGCCGGCCACGCCGTCGTGGGTGCCAGCGCGGTCTCGGCGGCCTCCCGGGAGCGGGTCGAGACCCTGCTCCCCGGCGTGCCGGTGCTGCAGGTGCACGACGTGGTGGAGCGGGCCGAGCTGGTGCTGCTCACCGTCCCCGACGACGCGCTGCCCGACCTGGTCGCGGGCGTGGCGGCGGCGCACGGCTGGCGTCCGGGCCAGCTGGTCGTGCACACCAGCGGCCGGCACGGGGTGGGCGTGCTCGAGCCGGCGCTGCGCCAGGGGGCGATCCCGCTCGCCCTGCACCCGGCGATGACGTTCACCGGCACCAGCATCGACCTGGGCCGGCTGCCCGACTGCTGCTTCGGCGTCACCGCACCGGGACCGGTGCTGCCGGTCGCGCAGGCCCTCGTGGTCGAGATGGGGGCCGAGCCGGTCGTGGTCGACGAGGCCGACCGCGCGCTCTACCACGCGGCCCTCGCGCACGGCTCGAACCACCTGGTCACCCTCGTCGCCCAGGCACGGGACCTGTTGTCGCGCAGCGGCATCGACGACCCGGGTCGCGTGCTCGCCCCGCTGCTGCTCGCCGCGCTCGACGGCGCGCTGCGTCGCGGCGACGACGCCCTCACCGGCCCCGTCTCGCGCGGCGACACCGGCACCGTGCAGGCCCACCTGCGGGAGATCGGCGAGCGGGTGGGGCCGGGCGACGCGCTCGACGGCTACCGGGCGATGGCCCGCGCCACCACGGTGCGCGCGCTCGCGTCCGGACGCATCTCGGCGGCCCAGGCCCAGGAGCTGCTCGACGCCCTGGCGGGCTGACCGCCGCGCGGCGGGGCGTCCCGCCGCGCGGGTACGGTTGGCGCTCGTGACGACCCCGAGCACGAGGGCACCGGTGCTGGTGCGGACCCGGGCCGAGCTGCAGACCGCCCGCGAGGGGCTCGAGGGCCCGGTCGCGGTCGTGATGACGATGGGCGCGCTGCACGACGGCCACGCCACCCTCGTGCGCGAGGCCCGCCGGGTCGCCCGCAGCGTCGTGGTGACGATCTTCCTCAACCCGCTGCAGTTCGGCGCGGGCGAGGATCTCGCCAAGTACCCGCGCACCATCGACGCCGACCTCGAGCTGCTCGCCGCCGAGGGGGTCGACGTCGTGTTCGCGCCGGGCCCGGACGTCGTCTACCCCGACGGCGACCCCGGCGTGCGGGTGAGCGCGGGCGGCCTCGGCGAGGTGCTCGAGGGCGCCTCGCGCCCGGGCCACTTCGACGGCGTCCTCACCGTGGTGGCCAAGCTGCTGCACCTGGTGCGGCCGGACCTGGCCTACTTCGGCCAGAAGGACGCCCAGCAGCTGCTGCTGATCCGGCGGATGGTGCAGGACCTCGACTTCCCGACCGAGGTCGTGGCGGTGCCGACGGTGCGCGAGCACGACGGCCTGGCGATGAGCAGCCGCAACACCTACCTCACCGACGTCGACCGCGAGGTCGCGCTGGCGCTCTCGCGGGCGCTGCGCGCGGGCGAGGCGGCGGCGCCGGAGGGCGCGAGCGCGGTGCGCCGCGCGGCCCGCGACGTGCTGGTCGCCGAGCCGCTGTGCCGCGTCGACTACCTCGCGCTGGTGCACCCGACCTCGCTCGACGACGTGCCCGAGTGGTACTCGGGCGAGGCGCTGCTCGCCGTGGCCGCCCGGGTCGGCTCGACGCGGCTGATCGACAACGTCCCCCTCGTGCTGGGCGCGCGCCCCGGCACGACGTCGCAGGCAGGAGCAGACCGGTGATGCGCACGATGATGCACGGCAAGATCCACCGCGCGACGGTGACGCAGGCCGACCTGCACTACGTCGGCTCGGTCACGATCGACGGCGACCTGCTCGAGGCGGCCGACCTGCTGCCCGGCGAGCAGGTCGACGTCGTCGACGTCACCAACGGGTCGCGGCTGACGACGTACACGATCGAGGGCGAGCGCGGCTCGGGCGAGATCTGCATCAACGGCGCCGCCGCGCACCTGGTGCACCCGGGCGACGTGGTGATCGTCATCGGCTACGCGCTGGTCGACGACCGCGAGGCCCGCGAGCACCGCTCGCACGTGGTCTTCGTCGACGCGCAGAACAGGGTCGTCGAGGTCGGCCACGACGCGGGGCACGTGCCCGACGGGTTCGGCCTGCAGTCCTCCGGCGTGCGCTGACGGGCCGCCGCGTGGACGCCCTGCACCTCGCCCGCCGCCTCACCGCGCCCGCGCCCGGGTGGACGGTCGAGGCCGACGTCATCGTCGTCGGGTCCGGCATCGCCGGCCTCACCACCGCGCTGCGGGTGCGCCGCCGGGTGCCGCGGGTGCTGCTCGTCACCAAGACCGTGCTGTCGAGCGGCTCGACGCTGTGGGCGCAGGGCGGCGTGGCCGCGGCGCTCGCCGACACCGACAGCCCCGACGCCCACCTGCAGGACACGCTCGTCGCCGGCGCCGGCCTGTGCGACGAGGACGCCGTCCGCGCGCTGGTGACCGAGGGGCCCGACCGGATCCGCGACCTGATCGCCCTGGGCGCCCACTTCGACACCGGCGCCGACGGCGAGGTGCTGCTCACCCGCGAGGGCGGCCACCACGCCGACCGCATCGTGCACGCCGGCGGCGACGCCACCGGTGCCGAGATCTCCCGCGCGCTGGTCGCGGCGCTCGAGGCGGTCCGCGACGACCCGGGCATCGAGGTGATCGAGCACGCCCTCGTGCTCGACGTGCTCACCGGCGCCCCGGACGCCGACGGCGCCCCCGGGCCCGCGTGCGGCGTGAGCCTGCACGTCATCGGCGAGGGCAGCCGGGACGGCGTCGGCGCCGCCCTCGGTCGTGCCGTGGTGCTCGCCACCGGCGGCATCGGGCAGGTCTACACCTCGACCACGAACCCGAAGGAGGCCACCGGCGACGGGTCGGCCGCCGCGTTCCGCGCCGGCGCCGAGCTCGCCGACCTCGAGTTCGTCCAGTTCCACCCGACCGTGCTCTGGCTCGGGACGGGCGCGCGCGGCCAGCAGACGCTCATCTCCGAGGCGGTGCGCGGCGAGGGCGCCCGGCTGGTCGACGTCGACGGCCAGCGGTTCATGGTGGGGCAGCACGAGCTCGCCGAGCTGGCACCGCGCGACGTCGTGGCCAAGGCGATCGTGCGCCAGATGGCGGCCACCGCCAGCGACCACGTGTTCCTCGACGCCCGCCACCTCGGCCGGACCTTCCTCGCCGAGCGGTTCCCCACGATCAGCAGGGCCCTGGCCGAGCACGGGTTCGACCTCGCCGAGGACCTCGTGCCGGTGGCCCCGGCGCAGCACTACCACTCCGGTGGCGTGCGGGTGGACCTCGCGGGGCGCTCGACGCTGCCGGCGCTGTACGCGGTCGGCGAGACCTCGTGCACCGGCGTGCACGGCGCCAACCGGCTCGCCTCGAACTCGCTGCTCGAGGGCCTGGTCTTCGCCCACCGGATCGCCGACGACGTCACCGCCCGGGTCGAGGCCGGTGAGCTGCCGCGGGTCGACCCGGTCGTGCGCGAGGGCGCCAGCGCGCTCGTGCCCGGCTCGCGCCGGCCGCGCGTGCAGCAGGCCGCGACGTCCGGACCCGGGGTGATCCGCGAGGCCGCCGGCCTGCAGGCGGCCGCCGCCACGCTGGCCCGGGTGCGCACCCACCACGCCCCGCCGACGCCGTCGACGGCCGAGTGGGAGACCACGAACCTGCACCAGGTCGCGAGCCTGCTCACCCTCGCCGCGACGCTGCGCGAGGAGACCCGCGGCGGCCACTACCGGCACGACTTCCCGGACACCGACGACGCCCGCTGGCGCGGTCGCACGCACCTGCGGCTCGACCCGGACGGCACCGTCGGCACCCGCTTCGTCCCGCTCTGACCGTCCCCCCACCGGGTGAGCCGCGGGTGCGGCGAACGGGCGGTCCGACCGGGACGGACCAGGACGAAACGGCCGGGCGTCGCCGCGGGGCGCCAGGACGGTGGGCCGTCGGTGGCACACTGCGCCGCATGGGACGTCACTCCGTGTCACCGCAGGCGGTGCTGCGCCGCCCCGGCGACGGGCCGGGCTGGCCGGTCGGCACGGTCGAGGAGCTCGAGGCCGCCGACCTGTCGCCGGAGTGGGTCGGCGCGATGGTCAGCTACGTGGTCTCCGAGGACCTCGGCGGCAACCCCGGGCGCGACGTCACCACCCAGGCCACCATCCCGGTCGAGCAGCGGCGCACCGTGCACGTGGTGGCCCGCGCCGACGGCGTGCTGGCCGGCCTGCCGCTGGTGCCCGTGGTGCTGGCCGACGTCGCGCGGCGGCTGCAGGTCGACGTCCCGGTGCTCGAGCCGCTGGTGCGCGACGGCACCGCCGTCGTCCGCGGCGACGTGCTGGCCCGCATCACCGGGTCGACCCAGGTGCTGCTGATGGCCGAGCGCACCCTGCTGAACCTGGTCTGCCGCGCCTCCGGCGTCGCCACCCACACCCGGCGCTGGGTCGAGGCGCTCGAGGGCACCGGCGCGATGGTGCTCGACACCCGCAAGACGACGCCGGGCCTGCGGGCGCTGGAGAAGTACGCGGTGCGCGCAGGCGGCGGCACGAACAAGCGGATGGGCCTGTACGACGTCGCGATGGTCAAGGACAACCACAAGCTCGCGGCGGGGTCGCTCACCGCGGCCGTCGACGCCGTCCGCTCGACCTTCCCGGACGTGCCGGTGCAGGTCGAGGTGACCACGGTCGAGGAGGCCGTCGAGGCCGTCGGCGCCGGCGCGCGGTTCCTGCTCTGCGACAACTTCGACGCCCCCACGCTGGCCGACGCCGTGAAGGCGGCCCGCGCGGCCACCGACGAGCGGCTCGAGATCGAGGCCACCGGCGGGCTCACCCTCGAGGTCGCCGCCGAGTACGCGCGCACCGGCGTCGACTACCTGTCGGTCGGCGGCCTGACCCACTCCAGCCCCGTGCTCGACCTCGCGCTCGACGTCGTCGACTGAGCTCCGCCCGTCCGTCGATCGGAGCGGGCCCCGCGCGTCAGGGTGGTGAGAGCGCGGGCGACCGCCCGCGCGCCGACCAGGAGGTCCGACCATGACCAGCACCAGCAGCCCCGAGGCCACCCACGCGACCCGGGCGACCGGACCCGTCGAGGGACCCGTCGAGGGATCCGTCGCCTGGTACGAGATCCAGGTGCCGGACCTCGAGCGCGCGACCGCGTTCTACACCGCCGTCTTCGGCGCGACGGCCCAGCCGTGGGAGCAGTACGTGATGCTCCTGGACGCCTCGGGGCGCCCGTTCGCGGCGCTCGAGCGCAGCGACGCGCCGGTGCCGGCCGAGCCCGCCGTGCGGGTCTACTTCCAGGCGCCCGACCTCGAGGCGGCCCTGGCGGCCGTGGTGGCGGCGGGCGGGACCGTCGAGCGGGAGCGCGCGCTGATCAGCGACGACTTCGGCTGGTGGGCGCTGGCCCGCGACCCGTTCGGCCACTGGCTGGGGCTGTGCACCGACCGCCCCGCGGCGGGCTGACCGCGCCGGCTCAGGCGCCCGGGCGGCTGCGCACGGTGCGCAGCGACGGGGCGGGGACGAGCGTCCGGACCGCCCCCCGCCCACCCCGGGTGCCGGCCAGCGCGGTCGT
>NZ_BAAHAF010000015.1:0-11461 GCF_054777815.1 Angustibacter speluncae
CGGCCTGCTCGGGCGCGCCGGGGTCGGCCACCCCCACCACCGCCAGCCCCTCGGCGCGCACCCGGGCGAGCGCGTCGCGGTCGAGCCGCCGGACGTCGGCCGACACCAGCGCGGCCACCGCGCGACCGGTGCCGGCGACGGCGAGCAGCTCGGGCAGGTCGACACAGCGCCGCACCACGACGACCTCGCCGCGGGCCTGCTCGAGCGCCCCGACGAGCGCGGCCTCCCAGCTGCCGGTGAGCGCCGCCAGCACCGGGTACCGGCCGGCCACCTCAGCCGCCCTGACCGGGCGCGGGGACGAGCGAGACGACGGCGTCGTTGGCGAGCGCCCCGAGCACGACGGGCAGGACGTCGGGCGCGAGCAGGACCTGGACCGTGCTGTCGCCGGTGCTGCCGAGCGAGGAGCCGGCGTCGCCGACGTCGGCGACGTCGGCGCCCTGCACCACCCGCTCGGGCTCGAGGAACGCGCCCGCGCGCTCGGGGTCGGGCTGGGCCACCCACACGTCGACGACCGTGCCCGCGCGCAGGCCGTCCGGCAGCGTCGTGACCGGGACGGCCACCGGCTGCAGCGCGACGTCGGACGCCGCGCCGACGGAGCCGCGGGGCACCAGCTCGCCCGCCGCCACCGTGCGGGTGGCGACGAGGTCGGCGGCCGGGCCGGCGTCGGCGCCGAGGTAGCCCTCCCCCGCGTCGCCGAGGCGGACGTCGACGACCCGCAGGTCGTCGGGCCCGATGCGGTCGCCGGGTGTGATCGCGCGGGCGGCCACGTAGTAGGGCTCGGTGTCGTCGGCGGCCGCGACGACGCGGGCGCCGAGCACGACGGAGCCGAGCACGAGCAGCACCCCGACCAGCAGCCGCGGGTCGCGCCAGGACGGCGGGCGCAGCCGGGCCGCGGGCGGTGCGGGCAGGTCGGTGACGACGGACATGGTCCCCCCTGAGACGTCGGTCGGCGACCATGGTGCCCGAAGACGCGCGCGAACGGGACCCGGGGGTGCCCAGCGCGTGCTGGGTGTGCCAAACTCGGCCAACGGACCCCAAGCGCTGCCGCCCTCCAGGAGGTCTCCCCGTGGCCCACCGCTTCCTCCCCCTCACCGACGTCGCCGAGATCCTCAACGTCTCCTCCGCCCAGGCGTACGCGCTGGTGCGCTCGGGCGACCTGCCCGCCATCAAGGTCGGCGGCCGCGGCCAGTGGCGCATCGAGACCACCGCGCTCGAGGAGTACATCCAGCGCATGTACGCCGAGACCCGGGCCGGCGTCGAGGCCGGGCGCCTGGCGGTCGACCCCGCCGAGGCGTGAGCCCCGGCGCCGACGCCACCACCACCGCCCGCCGGGTCCG
Source organism: Angustibacter speluncae (assembly GCF_054777815.1). Classification (NCBI taxonomy): domain Bacteria; kingdom Bacillati; phylum Actinomycetota; class Actinomycetes; order Kineosporiales; family Kineosporiaceae; genus Angustibacter; species Angustibacter speluncae. Next base: position 1,338 of record NZ_BAAHAF010000015.1, read on the forward strand.
CACCGGCGACACCACCGCCCGCGCCGAGGTCGGGGCCGCGCTGCTGCGCGTGCGCGAGGGCGACCACCGGCTGCGCGCCTTCTCGCGCGTCCTCGCCGAGCAGGCCCTGCGCGCCGGCGACGAGGTCGACGCCCGGCTGCGCGCGGGCGAGCACCTGCCGCTGGCGGGCGTCCCGGTCGCGGTCAAGGACGACGTCGACCTCGCCGGCCTGGTCACCACGCGCGGGAGCCGCGCGGTCACCCGTCCCGCGGACGCGGACGCGGCGCTCGTCACCCGGCTGCGCGCCGCCGGGGCCGTCGTCGTGGGCACGACCCGCACCCCGGAGCTGTGCCTCGTCCCGCGCACCGAGTCGGCGCTCGGGGGCGCCACCCGCAACCCGCACGACCCGACGCGGACGCCGGGCGGGTCCAGCGGCGGGTCGGCGGCCGCGGTGGCCGCGGGACTCGTGCCGCTCGCGACGGCCGGGGACGGCGGCGGGTCGATCCGCGGCCCGGCCGCGTGGTGCGGCCTGCCCGGGCTGAAGGCCACGCCGGGGACGGTCGGTGGCACGGGCGTCGAGGGCGTCTGGTCCGGGCTCGGGGTGGTGGGCGTGCTCGGCCGCTCGCTCGCCGACACCGCGCTGGCGCACGACGTCCTCGCCGACGGGCCGTCCGACCTGGTGGCCGCCCTGGCCGGTGGGACGACCGGTCCGCTGAGGGTCGCGGTCTCGACGACCAGGCCCGTCGGGTTCGGTCCCGGCGCCGGCGGCCTGCACCCGGCCTGGCGCGACGCCGCCGGCCGCACCGGACGGGCCCTGCGCGACCTCGGCCACCGGGTCGCGCCGCTGCGGCTGCGCCTCGGCGCCACCGGCGCGAAGTTCACCGTCCGCTACCTGCGCGCGGCGCACGACGAGCTGGCCACCACCGACGACCCCGGCGCCGCCGAGCCGGGCACCCGGCTGCTGGCGCGGCTGGGGCGGGCGTCCGGCCCGTTGACCGGGTGGAGCCGCGACGTGCGGCGCGAGGTCGCCGCCGTCGAGGCCTCGCTGCGCGGCGCCGACGTGCTGGTGACGCCGACCATGCCGTGCCCGCCGCCGCGGGTCGGCGAGACCGCCCGGCTGCCGGGCGTGCTCACCTCGCTGCGCGACGAGCGCCGGGCCGCGTTCTGCTACCCGTGGAACCTGCTCGGCTGGTGCGGCCTGACGCTGCCCGTCGGCGTCGACGACGACGGCCTCCCGGTGGGGGTGCTGCTGACCGCCCGCCCGCACCAGGAGCACCTGCTGCTCGCGCTCGCCGGCGAGCTCGAGCGGGCCGGGGCGCTGCCGCCGGTCGGCCCGCCGGTCAGTCCGGCCGGCCCCGCACCTGCTCGAGGTGCGCGAACGCCACCGCCGCCACGCCGCTGACGGCCGACGCGCGGCGCACCTCCCCGGGGGCGTGCAGGGCGAGGTCGAGGTGGTCGGCACCGACCCGGTCGATCGTGCCGGTCAGGGTCGAGGCGCCGGCGTGCACCGCGACCGGCGCCCGGTCGCGGGCCAGGCCGCGCAGCACGTGGCCGAGGCCGAGCCGCCGCAGCACCGTGCCCGGCTCGGGGGCCACCGGGCGGCCGAGGCCGGTGACGGCGACGACGGACGCGGTGGGCACCAGCACCCGTCCCCGCTCGTCGGCCAGCACCACCCACTGCGGCGCGACGTCGGTGACGGCGCCCGCGACCGCACCGTGCGGCAGGGTGAGCGACAGCCGCGCGCCGAGGTGGGCGAGCAGGCGGTCCGCCAGCGCGGTCGTGGCCCGCTCGGCCCGGGTGCGCTCGGCGACCTCGGCGTGCAGGTCGTCGGCGTCCTGGCGCGCCAGCTGGGCCTCGAGGTCGTCGAAGAGCGCGTCCCACCGCATCCGCCCAGGCTAGCGGCCTGGACACCAGCCGCACCCAGCGCGTAGGTTCCGTCGTCAAACGACGGCAAACGGAGGATCGTGGTGCTGGCACCGGTGCGTGGACGAGCGGGGCGGCTGCTCGGCGTCGGCCTGGTGCTGGCGCTGCTGCTCGCGGTCGCGGTGGTCCTGGTGCTCCAGGCTGCGGCGGCGTGGCAGCAGGTGCTGGCCCCCGCGCCGCTGCGCACCGACGACGCGGTGGTGGTCGTGGCGGCCTGCGCGGGCGCCGCGGTCGCCGCCTGGCTGGCGCTGGGTGCGGGTGCCAGCGCGGTGCTCGTGCTGCGCGGGTCGCCACGCCGCCCGGCCCTGGTCCCGGCGGTCGTGCACCGCGCGGTCGCGCTGGTGCTGGGGGTCGCCGTGGCCGCAGGCCCCTCCGTGCCCGCCCCGGTCCCGACCTCCCCCGCGGCGCCCCCGACGTCCGGCCCCGCCCCGACGAGCACGCACGACGCGCCCGACCTCGACCCCGGGTGGTCGGCGGTGCGCGCGGCGACCGGCGGCGCGAGCACCACCGCCCCGCCGAGTGCCACCGCGACGCCCACCGCGACGCCCACCGCGACGCCCACGGGTGCACCGGCTGCGCCGGCTGCGCCGACGGTGGCGCCCCCGGTCGCGGTCGACCCCGGGTGGCGCGCGCCCGCTCCTCCGCCCGCGCCGGCGGCCACGGTGACGGTGCCCGGCGACCCGCTGCTGCTCGACGGCCGCCGGGCGGTCCCGGACGAGCGGACCCTCGTCACCGTCCGCCGCGGCGACACGCTGTGGGACCTCGCCGCCCGGCACCTCGGTCCGCACGCGACCGACGCCGAGATCGCCGCCGAGTGGCCGCGCTGGTACGCGGCCAACCGCGAGGTGGTCGGCGACGACCCCGACCTGCTGCTGCCCGGCCGGCAGCTGCAGGTGCCCGGCCAGGCGGGGAACCGACCGTGACCGCGCACCGTCGGAGCCGTTGTCCAGGGCGGGCGCGCGACCGCGATCGCGTCCGGCAGATGGGTACGCGGGCCCAGGCGGCCCGCTCGGGTCGCGGCTACGGTGGTCCGCACGGACCAGGGGGAGGAACCACGAGATGACCAGCACCGCAGAACGACCGAGGCTCCGGGCGCTGCCCGTCCCGATGAGCGAGCCGGCCGCCGTGCCGGGCCTCGTCGTGGAGGCGGGGGTCCCGCCCACGCAGGGCACCTTGGCCCTCAGCTTCGCCGCCGTCGAGCGCGTCGTCGCCGACGACCCCGACTTCGGCCGGCAGCCGACCTCCACCGACCACCTCCCCGACCCCCTCACCACGTGCTCGGCGCTGGTGCAGGCCGTGGTCGAGGTCCTGGGTGGCGTCCGTCCCGCGAGCCAGCTCGTGCGCTGGATGAGCCACGACGTCCACGTCGCCCTCGCCCGCCGCGCCGCCCTCGCCGCCCGGATGCGCCGGGGCGCCGCCGCCCAGGGTCGCGCCGCGGTCGTCCGCGGCGTCCGGGTCTGCACCCCCGCCGACGGCGTCGTCGAGGCCAGCGCCGTCGTGGTCGAGGCCGACCGCGTCCGCGCCGTGGCCGTCCGCCTCGAGGGCCTCGACGGCCGCTGGCGCGCCACCGCTCTCGAGGTGGGCTGACCGAGCACAGACGACGAAGGCCCCCACCGCTGCGGTGGGGGCCTTTCGTCCGTCGTCTCCGGGACCCCGAATCGTCCGAGATCCGGTGCCGGAGAAGGCCTCCCGGGCCCGGATCTCGGACGATTCGGGCCGGGGGGAGGCGCCTCCCCCTACTTCCGGCGGGCGTCCTTCTTGCGGCGCGCCTTGCTGACGGGCTTGGCGGTGCCGTCGGACCCGCTGCCGTCTGCGGCCTCGGAGTGCACCTCGACCTCGCCCGACTCGGTCGGGGCCGTGTACTGCAGCGGCTGGGAGCGGTCGGGGGCGTCCAGCCCCTTCGCCATCACGACCGGCGCGCCCTCGGGCGCCGCCTCGCCGTCGGCCGGCGCGGCGGGCGTCTGCACCTCGATGTTGAACAGGAAGCCGACCGACTCCTCCTTGATGGCCTCGGTCATCGCCTGGAACAGCTGGAAGCCCTCGCGCTGGTACTCGACCAGCGGGTCGCGCTGGGCCATCGCGCGCAGCGAGATGCCCTCCTGCAGGTAGTCCATCTCGTACAGGTGCTCGCGCCACTTGCGGTCGAGCACCGACAGCACGACCCGCCGCTCGAGCTCGCGCATCTGCTCGCTGCCGACCTGCTCCTCGCGGCGCTGGTAGGCGAGCTTGGCGTCGGAGCGGAACTCCTCGGCCAGCCGCGGGGCGGTGAGCTGGGAGGCGTCGCCGAACTCCTCGAGCAGCTCGTCCTTGGTGAGCGAGACCGGGTAGAGCGTGCGCAGCGCGGTGAGCAGCTGGTCGAGGTCCCAGTCCTCGCCGAAGCCCTCCGCGGTGGCGGCCTCGACGTAGGCGGTGACGACGTCGTCGAGGAAGTGCTGCACCTGCTCGTGCAGGTCGGCGCCCTCGAGCACCCGGCGCCGCTCGGCGTAGATGACCTCGCGCTGGCGGTTCATCACGTCGTCGTACTTGAGGACGTTCTTGCGGATCTCGAAGTTGCGCGCCTCGACCTGGCTCTGCGCGCTCTGGATCGCGCGCGTCACCATCTTCGACTCCAGCGGCACGTCGTCGGGGATGCCCGCGCGCGAGAGCAGGCTCTCGGCCATGCCGGAGTTGAACAGCCGCATCAGGTCGTCGGTGAGCGAGAGGTAGAACCGGGACTCGCCCGGGTCGCCCTGGCGGCCGGAGCGGCCGCGCAGCTGGTTGTCGATGCGGCGCGACTCGTGCCGCTCGGTGCCGAGGACGTAGAGCCCGCCGGCCTCGACCACCTCGTCGTGGCCCTCGGCGACCTGCTGCTCCATCTCCTCGAGCACCTTCGGCCACTGCGCCTCGTACTCGTCGGCGTCCTCGGCGGGGTCGAGCCCGAGCTCGGCCATCCTCGCGACCGCGAGGAACTCGGCGTTGCCGCCGAGCATGATGTCGGTGCCGCGGCCCGCCATGTTCGTCGCGACGGTGACGGCGCCCTTGCGGCCGGCCATCGCGACGATCGCCGCCTCGCGGGCGTGCTGCTTGGCGTTCAGCACCTCGTGCCGGATGCCCCGCTTGCTCAGCGCGGCCGACAGGTACTCCGACTTCGCGACGCTCACCGTGCCGACCAGCACCGGCTGGCCCTCGCTGTGACGCTCGGCGATGTCGTCGACGACGGCCTCGTACTTGGCCACCTCGGTCTTGTAGACCAGGTCGGGCTGGTCGACGCGCTGCATCGGCCGGTTGGTGCGGATCGGGACGACGCCCAGCTCGTAGGTGCCCTGGAACTCGGCGGCCTCGGTGCTGGCGGTACCCGTCATCCCGGCGAGCTTGTCGTACATGCGGAAGTAGTTCTGCAGCGTGATCGTCGCCAGGGTCTGGTTCTCGGCCTTGATGGCCACGTTCTCCTTGGCCTCGATCGCCTGGTGCATGCCCTCGCTGTAGCGGCGCCCGGCGAGCATGCGGCCGGTGTGCTCGTCGACGATCATCACCTCGCCGTCCTGCACGACGTAGTCCTTGTCGCGCTTGAACAGCTCCTTGGCCTTGATCGCGTTGTTGAGGTAGCCGACGTACGGCGTGTTCACCGAGTCGTAGAGGTTGTCGATGCCGAGGTAGTCCTCGACCTTCTCGATGCCGGTCTCGAGCACGCCGACGGTGCGCTTCTTCTCGTCGATCTCGTAGTCGCGGTCGAGGCGCAGCAGCTTGACGATCTTGGCGAACTCGGCGAACCAGCGGGTGGCGTCGCCGCTGGACGGGCCGGAGATGATGAGCGGGGTGCGGGCCTCGTCGATGAGGATGGAGTCGACCTCGTCGACGATCGCGAAGTGGTGCCCGCGCTGCACCAGCTCGGTCGACGACCACGCCATGTTGTCGCGCAGGTAGTCGAAGCCGAACTGGGTGTTGGTGCCGTAGGTGATGTCCATGCCGTACTGCACGCGCCGCTCGTCCGGCTTCATCGGGTCGAGCACGCACCCGACCTGCAGGCCGAGGAAGCGGTGCACGCGGCCCATCAGGTCGGACTGGTACTTCGCGAGGAAGTCGTTGACCGTGACGACGTGCACGCCCTCGCCGGTGAGGGCGTTGAGGTAGCTGGGGAAGGTCGCGACGAGGGTCTTGCCCTCGCCGGTCTTCATCTCGGCGATGTTGCCCTGGTGCAGGGCCGCGCCACCCATGAGCTGGACGTCGTACGGACGCTGGCCGAGCGAGCGCTTGGCGGCCTCGCGGACGGCGGCGAACGCCTCGGGGAGCAGGTGGTCGAGCTTCTCGCCGTCGGCCAGCCGGGCCTTGAACCGGTCGGTCTCCTCGCGCAGCTCGGCGTCGCTCATCGCGACGAAGTCGTCCTCGAGCGAGTTGACCTGGCTGGCCAGCCCCTCCAGGCGCTTGACCACCCGGCCTTCGCCGGCGCGCAGGATTCGGTCGAGGATCGCCACGTCAGACTCCGTTGGTGGGTGTGTGGTGCTACGTCAGGGCTCGGTTCATCGTACGCACGGCGGCCGGCCGCGGTTCCCGAGCACGCCCGCGCGTGGACGACGGGGCCGTTGCGCGTGCCGCGCCCGGCGCGCGAGGGTGAGGGCGTGCCCGCCCCCACGCTCCGCACCTCCACCCGCGGTGGCCGCGAGGTCGTGCTGCGGGCGCACCGCGACGACGACGCCGAGGTGCTGGTGCGGGCGTACGCCGACGACGACGTCTCGCGCTGGTTGAGCGGCCCCCCGCTGCCGTACACCCTCGAGCACGGCCGCGGCTGGGTCGCCGGGCGGGCGGCCGACTGGGAGCGCAGCCGGGACACCGAGTGGACCTGGATGCTCGACCTCGACGGCGCCCCCGCCGGCCAGGTGGCGCTGCTGCCGCGGGCCGACGGCGCGCTCGAGGTGGCGTACGTGCTCGGACGCTGGGCCTGGGGCGCCGGGGCGATGACCGCCGGCGTGCGGGCGGCGCTGGGCTGGGCGTTCGGCCCGGACGGTCCGCGGGCGCCCGTCGTGCACTGGCGGGCCCTGGTCGGCAACTGGGCCTCCCGCCGCGTCGCGTGGGCCTGCGGGTTCCAGGTCGAGGGCCGCGTCCGGGGCCTGGTGGCGCACCGGGGCGAGGCCGTCGACGGCTGGGTCGGCTCGGTGCGGGCAGGCGACGAGCTGCGACCCGTCGTGCCGTGGCTGGAGGTGCCCGAGCTCGAGGTCGGCGACCTGCTGCTGCGACCGAACGCACCGGGCGACGCCGACCGGCTGCAGCAGGCCTGCGCCCACCCGACCACGCAGGAGTGGCTGCCGACCCTCCCGTCGCCGTACACGCGGGAGGACGCCCGGGCCTACCTCGACGGCCGCGAGGAGCAGCACGCCGTGGCGCTGGGGCTGTACTGGGCGGTCGCGTCGGTCGACGACCCCGACCGGCTGCTCGGCCAGATCGGCCTAATGGGGCTCGACCACGGCCTGTCGCCGAGCGGCGAGATCGGCTACTGGGTGCACCCGGACGCACGCCGCCACGGCGTCGCCACCCGCGCGGTGCGGGCGGTCGCCCGGCACGGGCTGCTCGACCTCGACGAGGGCGGGCTCGGGCTGCGCCGGGTGCTGCTGCGGGTGGCCGAGACCAACGAGGCCTCGCTCGGAGTCGCCCGCGCGGCCGGGTTCACCCAGGCAGGGCGTGACCGCGACGGCGAGCGGCTGCGCAGCGGGCGGGTGGTCGACCACCTGCGCCTCGACCTGCTCGCCGACGAGATGGACGCCGCCTACGCCCACCCCTCGTCGCTGCGCTGACGGCGCCGACCGCGCGCTGCTCAGTCGTCGCGGACGTCGAGGCCGAGGTGCGCCGCGAGCAGCGGGGCGAGCTCGACCAGCTGCGCGGTGCTGATCGTCGCGCCGGCGATGCCCGCCAGGCCGTCGACGCGGAGCAGGTGCGCGCCGCGCAGGTCGGCGCCGACCAGCGTCGTCCCGCCCAGGTCGAGCCGCTCGACCCGCACGTCGTCGAGCACGAGGCCCTTCAGGGAGGCGCCGGCGAGGTCGAGGTCGACCAGCCGCACGCCCCGCAGCACCAGGTCGACACCCGTCGCGTCGCGCAGGTTGAGGTAGTCGATCTTGCCGCCGGTGACGGTGACGCGGGTCAGGTCGGCGCCGGACGCCTGCACCGCCCCGAGCCGGCAGCCGTCGAGCGCGACGTCGCGCAGCTCGGTGTCGACCAGGTCGAGGCTGGTCGCGCGGACCCGCTCGAGCCGGGTGTCGATGAGCCGGGCGCGCCGCAGCGACACCTCGTCGAGGACGCAGCCGCGCAGCACGCAGTCGAGCAGTCGCGCGCTCGTGCCGCGGGCGCCGGTCAGGTCGACGTCGTCGAGCACCTCGCCGTCGAGGTCGGCGTCCGGCACCAGCGCGGGGGCCGCCGCGCTCACGAGATGTCGAGGATCTTCTCGCGGACGGCGTACACGACGGCCTCCATCCGCGAGTGCAGCTGCAGCTTCTCGAGGATGTTGCGCACGTGGTTCTTCACCGTGTTCTCGGAGATGAACAGCTGGGTCGCGATGTCCTTGTTCGCCATGCCCCGGGCCACGAGCCGCAGCACCTCGAGCTCGCGCTCGGTGAGCCGCGGCACCGGGACGCGCACCGCCTCGGCCGAGCGCCTGGACAGCTCGGCGAACTCGGTGAGCAGCGCGCCCGCCATCGACGGGCTGATCAGCGACTGGCCGCCCATGACCGCGCGGATGCCCTCGGCGATCTCCTCGCCCGGGACGTCCTTGAGCAGGTAGCCGTTGGCCCCGGCGCGGACCGCCTCGAACAGGTCGCTCTCCTCGTCGCTGATGGTCAGCATGACGATGCGGGTGCTGGGGACGGCCTCCTTGATGTCCGAGCAGGCCTCGATGCCGGAGCGGCGGGGCATCCGCACGTCCATGAGCACGACATCGGGCAGCAGGTCGACCGCACGGGCGTAGGCCTCGGCGCCGTCACCGGCCTCGCCGACGATGTCGATGTCGTCCTCGGCCGCCAGCACCATCTCGAGCCCGCGCCGGAACAGGACGTGGTCGTCGGCCACCAGGACCCTGATCCGCTCGGTCACCGCACCTCCCCCTCCACCCGGGACGGGACCGGCCCGTGCGGGCGGTCGCGCTCCCATGATGCCACCGCCGGGTGCCCCGACGGCGCGTCCGGACGGGTGCAGGTGGCGGGTCAGCCGACGGCTGCGGCGGCCTCGGCCGCGGTGCCGCGACCGTTCTCGGACGCGTGCGCCGCGCCGGCCTGCTCGTCGGTGGTCTCGAGCCGCAGCACGCCGTAGCTCCAGCCGCGCCGCCGGTACACCACGCTCGGCTTGCCGGTCTCGGTGTCGCAGAACAGGTAGAAGTCGTGGCCGACCAGCTCCATGTGGTCGAGCGCGTCCTGCACCGACATCGGCGGGCCCGCGTGCGTCTTCTCGCGGATCACGATCGGCGACTCGCCGAGGTCGTCGGCCTCCTCCGCGGGCTGCTCGGGCTCGACGACGCCGACCAGGCCGTCGCCGGAGCGCACGCTCGCGGGCTGGCGGCGGCCGTGGTGCACCTTGCCGCGGTCGCGCAGCCGGCGCAGCCGCTCGAGGAGCTTCTCCTGCGCCAGGTCGAGCGCGGCGTACGGGTCGTCGGCGCAGGCCTCGGCGCGGATGACCGGGCCCTTGGCCTTGACGGTCAGCTCGACCCGTTCGCAGGTGTCGGCCTGGCGGGGGTTCGACTCGTGGCTGATCTTCACGTCGACCCGCTGCACCCGGGGACTCAGCTGCTCGATCTTGGCCAGCTTGTCCTCGACATGGCGCCGGAACCGGTCCGGGACCTCGGTGTGCAGGCCGGTGACCACGATGTCCATGGGTGGGAGATCCTCTCGTCGCTGACGTCTCAGGTTCTTCCGTCCCCCGACGTTAGTGCACGTCCGCCGCCCTGCCCACCCCAACCGGACACCCGCCCGCCCCCGGCCGGTCACCGGGCGTCCACCGGCCCGCGCAGGGGGGTCAGCGCCACGGCCGCGGCGCCGACGACGACGGCGCCGGCGTCCTCCAGCGCCCGCGCGCAGGCCGCCAGGCTGGCGCCGGTGGTGACGACGTCGTCGACCAGGACGACGGCCGCACCGTCCAGGCCGCCGATCACGCCACCGGGCACCCGGCCGCGCACCCGCACGCGTCCGGCCAGGTTCGTCAGCCGCGCGCCGCGGTCGAGCGCGGCGTACGTCGCGACGCCGTCGACCACCGGGAGCAGCGCGCCGACC